>CAMBQP010000016.1 GCA_945869955.1 Schlesneria paludicola DSM 18645 | reverse complement strand
CTCGCATTTTCTCAACATCACTTGCGTCAGACAGCAGTTTTTGTTATTGTAAGAAAGATTTAAATTTTTTTATAAAAATTTTTATAAAACTGAAATTTTTAAGCGACGCAAACTTTCAATCGCTCAAAATACCGTTCATTTAAAAATCTGCCCGGCTGATTCGCTGAGGATCCTGCTTTATGAGTTCCAATCCTGATGTCTTACGTCATCTGCCTGTGCCGATTCCGCTGACACAGATCGCCGCATTTCGTACGACGATTTTTGCATCCGCGATTTTTGTCAGCGCGTTCCTGCTGTTTCAGGTCCAGCCGTTGATGGGGAAATTTATCCTTCCCTGGTTTGGAGGGAGCCCGGCCGTCTGGACGACCTGCATGTTGTTCTTCCAGGTCACGTTGTTTCTGGGTTATGCCTACGCTCACGCGATTTCGCGGTGGCTCAGTCCTCGACATCAACGAATGGTTCATTTGGGATTAATCGCCTGTGCCATGGCCGTATTGCCGATTGCGCCCAATTCCGCCTGGAAACCAACGGACAACTCGCCGCCCGCGGCTCGGATTCTACTGCTGCTCACCACAACGGTAGGATTGTCTTATTTTGTGTTGTCGGCAACCGGACCACTTTTGCAAAACTGGTTCAGTCGAGTCTGTCCGGGCCGTTCACCGTATCGGCTGTATTCGCTGTCCAATATCGGTTCGTTATTAGCGCTGATCAGCTATCCCTTGTTTATCGAACCACTCTGGCCTTGTACGATGCAGGCCAACGTCTGGTCTGGCTTGTTTCTTCTCTTCGCGATCTTGTGTGGCACATGCTCGATCTGGGCTGGGAACATTTCCGTTCCGTTGGAAGATCTCAAGTCTGATCTGTCCGCTGAAGTGGCTCCTCAGGCTTGGCAGCGGGCGTTGTGGTTGTTACTTCCCGCATGCAGTTGTCTCATGCTCCTCGCAACCACCAATGAAGTGACTCAGGATGTCGCACCGATTCCCTTTCTATGGGTTGTTCCCCTGGGGCTTTACCTGCTCTCGTTTATCATTTGCTTCGATCATGAAGCGTGGTATCGACGCGAGATGATGGCACCAATCACGGTCGTCGCACTGGTGCTTGTCGCCGGACTCTCCGACTGGCCCGACTGGATTGGGGTGAAGCTGACCATGGCACAAGAGTTGGTCTTTTATTTCGCGGCCTTGTTTGGTGTCTGCATGGTCTGTCACGGCGAAGTCGTTCGATTACGGCCTTCGACCAAGTTTCTGACCGAGTTCTATCTGATGCTGTCCGCCGGAGGCGCGGTGGGTGGCATCTGTGTCAGCCTGATCGCACCGAGTTTATTTACAAGCCATCTCGAATGGTCGCTGGGTTTGCTCCTTTCGTTCACCATCGCGAGCGTGGTTGGCATATGGACACTCTATGAACATGGGTCCCAAACCAACGCCGCTTTCACTAAAAGTCATTCACGTCGAAAATGGTATGCCACTCGTCCGGCCCTGGCCGCTGTTTGTGCAATCCAATTGATGGTACTGGCATTACTGTACACGTGGCAATTTACCGATGATGAAGCTGTTTACCGTGGTCGCAATTTTTATGGAACAGTCTGCGTCGTAGACTGGAATACCGAAAACAATGAACCATATCGGGCGTTTATTAGCGGGAACGTGAGTCATGGACGCCAGTGGATGTCACCCGAAAAGCGGTCACAGCCGACCGCTTACTACGGTGAAGGGACTGCTCCCGCGCTGGGAATTGCCTGCGTGCAATCGCGACCGTCCATTCGAATTGGAGTGGTCGGCATGGGAATCGGCACTCTGGCCAGTTATGTGCGTCCAAGCGACACCGTCCGTTTTTACGAAATCAATCCACAAGTCGATCTCATCGCCCGACAGTACTTCCATTTTTTAAGTGACTGTCGAGGGCAATGCGATGTTGTCATTGGCGACGCACGACTGGTCCTGGAACAAGAAACACCGAACGAGTTCGAGATCCTGATACTGGACGCGTTTACCGGCGATGCGATCCCCATTCATTTATTGACGAAAGAAGCCTTTGATCAATACGACAGGCACCTTCGGCGCGACGGACTTCTGGTTGTCAACGTGACAAATACCTATCTGGAACTGGCACCCGTCGTCGCGAAACTGGGACACGCACTTGGCTGGAAGTCGGTCCGTATCCGCACTCCAATTGAACGCAGTCAACTCGCCTATCGGACCGACTATCTCGTCCTGTCACGGAACGGGTCGGTGCTTCCCGAATCACCCTCGTCAGAGACGATTCCTGACGATGTGGTTCGTGCCGCCCCCTTGTGGACGGACCAATACAGCAATCTCTTGCAGGTCCTCAAACGCGACTAATGCTTTGTCAACGTGAAAATTACGCATCATGTGCCACGGCATCGAAGTCTTCTCCGATGCCGTGAAAAGGACATTACGATGGCTGGCGAATCGTGAACGTTTCACCGGGGTCGAGCAACTGAATGACGTGACGGACTTCGTAAGGCTTGGTCACCAGACCACCGGATCGGGCCGAATTCCATTGCATCATACAGACATGATTCGAGGTCGCCAGAATCACCGGTTTGCCCGCCGCCTGGTTCAGAAACGCCGATTTCTTCGCCAGAATCTCGCGCGAGTTTTCCGGCTTTTGAATGTTGTACACCCCTCCCGACCCGCAGCAATCCCGAGCCTGCGGGGCAAGCTCCCATGAATATCCTGTTGCATTCAGCACATGGGTCGGAATTCCCGCAACCTTCTGGCCATGGATCAAGTGACAGGGAAGATCGACATAAACCCGAGTTCCCTGATCACGTCGCGGTCGCGACACGAGCGTTTGTTCACCGAGAAAGCTGAGTACGTCACGTACCGGCAGAGTCCCCTCGAGCCCCTTGCTTAATGCCAGTCCGCAACCGGATGAGTTACTAACGATCGCCTCGACATCCAGGTTTCCAAAGGCCTGTCGATTATTGGTCCGCAGGGCCTCAACACCCGCCATCCCGGTATGTTCTTGAAACGCACCACAACACCCCTGATCCGGGGGAATCACGACCTGAATGTTGTTTTCGATCAAGACGCGAACGGTGGCAAAGTTGATTTCGCGAAATAGCGATTCCATCAGGCAGCCGGTCAACAGGGCCACACGTGGTCCGGTCGGTCGGTGCTGACTCATCAGTTGTCGTGCGTAATCCGCCGTCGACTGCAGCACCGCAGGTCGGCCCGGAAACAGGAATCGATGCCTCAGCAGCCCCGTCTGTCGCAACAGGCGAGCGGGAAGCATCGCTAAATTGAACAGGAAGGGGCGCGCAGCGAGCCGTGCGGCGAGCCGTAGCATTAGCGGCGGTTTCGACCGTCCAGTTGCCACGTGCGCATGCTTGACCTGCTCGAAGATTTCGCCGTAAGGAACGTTCGCGGGACAGGCGGATTCACAGGCGAGACAGCCGACACATTCCGCAGTGTAAAAGTCGGTCCAGGGGTCTTGGACTAATCTTCCTTCCGCTTCTTCACGCCACAGGCGCAATCGGCCGCGGGGCGAGTTGTTTTCATCCCCCGTCAATTTGTAAGTGGGACAGACTTCGAGGCAAAAGCCGCAGTGAACGCAGCTTGCCAGCAGGTCTGGATCGTGCGAGCCACATTCGCTCGCAACATTCGTAGTTGTGGGAGGCGATTTTGTCACGCTCTGTTTGTTTCCTGTTCAAGAAGGGAAATCCAGGTGGCTTCCCGTGCAGACGGTTTTTCCGCAGGCAAATGACGAGAATGCCAATCACCACCGACCGCTACCAGTGCATCCTCGTGTTCTCTGACTAACTGTGTGATGCGATCGAGCTTGTTGAGATCGTCGGGAACGTAACCATGCAGCACACCGTTGTAACAGAGTGCCACGCAGTGAATTCCCGAGATGTTCGCGATGCGGCGTGCTAACGCGACAACGGTTTCGGGTGAGGTCTTGAAGACGAAATCAGGACAGCCATCGGTCGGGGCGGGAATGTCGTGCTGACTTTCCCGCGTCAGGCCAAACGAGCCCGCAAACCCTGTCAAGAACGCCTCGACCAGCGGAGATTCGGCTGCGGGGCCATTGACCACGATTCGCAACTGGCACGTTTCGTCGGTTCCATCGGCCAGAAAGTCGATCGAATCCAGCCAGTGCATCCAGCAATTGCTCAGCAGTTTCGGGATGGCGGCGACAATCGTCCTGGTCGTACCCGACAGATGATGCACACTCGTGATGCCGCAATCGGGGCGTAATCGTAATACATAGTCGATCGGTTGGCCAAAGCGGTCACCGGATCCGAGCAGGAAGCGAAACAGGTCATAGCCCGTCGTCGTTTTCACGACCCGTTCTCCCACCCGGACGAGATGACCGCTGGGGAGTTTCCAGTTCATCCCGACGATGTTGTCGCAGAAGGGGCCAAACCGGGACGAAGCCGGGGCAAAACCGGTTGCATTGACCTGTTCACGCAACGTGGCGGACGAGTCAATCAAGAGGGGAAAACGTAAGTGATGTGGTGCGGCCAAGTCCTGAATCTCGGCGGCAGTCGCCTCGGCCGACAGACAAACAACCCCGTCAATCGCATCCAGGAATGGCGTAAAACAGCGGGAACCGACTTCTTTCAACGGAATTTTTTCGTCCGCCGCCGCGTGCGATTCGTACGGATGCGGTGTCCCAGAGTCGGCTCCAGACGAAGCGCCGCCGGTCGAGATTCCGTTGGGGGGATGCACGACGGCAAATCGTCGATCCCCGAAAACTTTGAGCGGGTTGAGCTGATGTTTTGGGTTGAAGATGGCGGGAATCGAGAGTTGAATCCGCGTCATTTCCGCGCCAAACACCATCGGCATATAGGCGGTTTTATCGTTACCAATCCCGTGCTCGCCCGACAACGTACCACCGACATCAACCACGCGCTGCATCAGACGTTTACCGATGAGCTCGATTTTTTCCAGCTCACCCGGTTTGCGGGAGTCGAACAGGAAATTAGGATGCAGGTTACCGTCCCCTGCATGAAAGACGTTCACCGCACGGACCCCCGCCGCATCCGCTTCGTCGTAGACCAATTGTAACAGTTCGGCCAGGGCTCGCTTGGGGATGACGGCATCCTGGACCACGAAGTCGGCGCTCAGTTGGCCCATCAATCCCCCCGCGGCCTTACGGGCTTTCCAGAGCTTCTTGCGCTGTTCTTCGTCGTCGCTGAAGACGACGTCTTTGGAGCCAGCCGAGCGTAAAATTTCCGCCACCGCTTCGACGCGGGCATCAACCAGTTCGGGTGGTCCGTCAATCTCGGTCAGCAGCATGAACGAATCTTTTGGCAGCCCCACCGCCATCGGACTGTTTTCGACCATCGCGACACAGCGCGGATCCATCAGTTCGATTGCGACCGGAAAGGACGAATGTGCGACCAGGGCATGGATCGCTTTTTCGGCGGTGTGCAGATCGGCATACGTAGCGCGGAACGTCCAGACTTTGTCGGGGCGTGGCAACACCCGTAGCCAGAAACGGGTAAAGGCCCCCAGCGTCCCTTCCGAACCGACCATGAACCGTTTCCAGTCCTCACGCCAGGGCCCGCGTCCTCCGGCTGGGCCTCCGAAGCGGTGGACCGTTCCATCCAGCAGAATCGCTTCCACTCCGAGCACATAATTACTGGTCACTCCGTAACGAAAGCAATGTGCCCCGCCGGCGTTCATGGCGACGTTGCCACCGAGTGTACAAACGGGGCCGCTGGAAGGGTCTGGGGGGTAAAAGACCCCATGCGGCTTCAGGGCTTCGTCGAGTTGATTGAGCGTGACACCACATTCGACTTCACACCAGAATCCTGCCGTGCTGATCGTTCGGACGCTGCGCAACGCCGACGTATGAACAATGACCCCACCCTGGGCAGCAACCGGCCCACCCGACAACGAAGTGCCGGCTCCACGGATGCAAATGGGGACATCGAGCTCTTTGGCACTTTTCAGCACCCGGACCATTTCGTCAGCGTCGGTCGGAATCACGACCGCATCCGGGCGGAAGGTTTTGTAGCCCAGCCCGTCGGCGTCGTATCCTGCCAGTTGCGCCGGGGAGGTCAACACGCGGCTGCGAACACCCGACTGTTTGAGGATTCCATCAATTCGATTCGGTTTCATAGTGTCCGCTTGCACAAGGGATTTCATCCACGGTTCACGATCAAGGTGGGGGATGAGATCTGATGACTTACCACAGACTGACGTACCACAGACCAGCCCGCTTGCGCGGGAAGTGTTTTGTTGCCTTTTCTCTCAGGCCCCCTTGGGACATTGCCTGTGTCAAATCGGCAGCGGATGATCTTTGCCACGACGGTTTGTTGATGGTATGCAAAAAAAAGGATTTTGTCGCTCTGACAGGGAAAATCTGGCCAAGAAAATCAGTGATCTGCGGCAATTGGGTGGAACTCATGCGACGGCAAGATCTTCTTCGGTTCGGAAATGGAAAGAACTCGCCCGCAATTCAACATCAAAGATCCGTTCGCGCATCCGCAGTACGGCGGTCTGGACGATGGAATTGAGGTTTTTATTCGGCGCGTCTTGGAGCCGGAATCAATCCCTCGGTTCGAGGAGACGGTTGTGTGTGTGCGGGATGCTGGTTAAATAACGGTCTCGAATCGAACCTCAGTCGAACTGGATTTTGCGTTAACAGGAATCTGCCCATTCAGAGGGAAAACGGCAAATTCACGTTCCAACTCTTTGCTGAAAAACAGCCGATTGAGCGGCTTGTTGCACTCTCTAAAAACCAAAATTGTTCGGCATTTTTCCGCGGTGCAATCTTCATGTGTCATGTAGTTTGAGGCTGATGGCAACAAGTTTCGCCGGGGACGGCACCCGAACAGCCTTCGCAGAACGGTCAACTCTCGTCGAACAGGGCATTGACGAATTGTTCGGGGTTGAAGAGTTGCAGATCGTCGATTTGTTCACCGACGCCGACGTATTTGACGGGGATCCCCATTTGCTGGCGAATTGCGACGGTGACTCCTCCTTTGGCGGTGCCGTCGAGTTTAGCGAGGATGATTCCGGTGCAGTGGGCCGCTTCACTGAAGTGTTTGGCCTGGTTCAAGCCGTTTTGACCTGTGGTCGCATCAATCACCAGCAAGCATTCATGGGGAGCACCGGGGATTTTTTTGTCGATCACCCGGCGAATTTTTTCCAGTTCTTTCATCAGGTTCGCTTGGTTATGCAGCCGACCGGCAGTGTCGATGATCAGAATGTCGACATTCGACTTCAAGGCCTCTTCACAGCCCGAAAACGCGACGCTGGCGGGATCAGTTCCGCTCGGGCGGGTGACAATCTCGCAGCCCAGACGTGAGCTCCACATGGTGAGCTGTTCGACGGCAGCCGCTCGGAACGTATCTCCTGCTGCCAACATCACTTTCTTTCCGGATGTGGTCAGAAGCTTAGAGAGCTTGGCGATCGAAGTTGTTTTCCCGGTCCCGTTGACACCAGTTACCAGGATCACGGTGGGGCCGGCTTCGGCAAACTTCAGCGGCGAGAGGGGTTGTTCCGGGTCCCAGACGGTTCCGTCCGACCCCTTGAGCAGGCCTAGGATGGTCTCTTTGACCGTTCCCCAAAGCTCGGTGAGATTGAGTGTTCGGCCGAGATATTTGGTGCGGAGCTCATCGACGATCAGCGATGAAGCGGCAACACCCATATCGGTACGGATCAAGCGGCCTTCAAATTGTTCGAGTTTGGCTTCGTCCAGGATCTCGCCAGACCGAAAAATATCCCGAACATCAGTCAGCAACAGCTGTTTGGTCCGTTGCAGTCCTTGTTTCAGTTTGTCAAAGAAACCCATGATGCGAAATTCTCGAATACAAATACGGAGCAAGGGGGTGAATTCGATTCGATCATAGAGTTCTGGCAAGGCAACAGCAAATCGGAACAATTCATTCTGGAATCATTCTGGAATCATTCTGGAATAGATCAATTCCATCAGATCGCTGCAAACCGAGTCGAATCGTGCTGAAGACGGAAATGGGGTCGTAGATCCCAGGAAAAAACAACATTCTGCCGGCTCATTCCGGAATTTTCCGGTGTGATTTTGCGAAAAAAGGGTCTCAAACCCAGCACTTTGTGATGAACAGGAAAAATTAGGCTTCACGAAGCAGGATCTCGTTGCTATACTAAAGAAACTTCACTGCCATCTGAGCGTGCGCCAGCCCTGTGTGTGAAGAGCTGTGCCAGCCAGTCTGCCCGCCGCGAGTCCTCGACGACGTGAACCCACCCCGTCTGGAAAAAAGTCGGCTGTTAAAAACCCGGCTGTTAAACCAGTAGTTTCCAATTTCCCAGGTCCGCTTCCCGCGTGGAAGCCCGCTCAACGAGTCGCCATGAACACCCGACGGTCTGACATTCGCAACATTGCTATCATCGCCCACGTTGACCACGGCAAGACGACCCTCGTCGATTGCCTGATCAAAGCCAGTGGTCAGTTCCGCGAGTCCCAAGTACAGCAAGACTGTATTCTCGATTCCAACGACTTGGAACGGGAACGTGGTATTACGATTCTCGCCAAAAATATCGCGCTCAACTATCTGGGCACGAAAATCAACATTATCGATACACCCGGCCACGCCGACTTTGGCGGCGAAGTCGAACGAGTGCTGCAGATGGCCGATGGATGCCTGGTGCTGGTTGACGCTTTTGAAGGTCCCCGTCCTCAGACCCGCTTTGTGCTGCAGAAGGCCCTCGAAGTCGGTCTCCAGCCGATCGTTGTCGTCAACAAAATCGACCGCGCCGATGCCCGGCCCCAGCAGGTCTTGTCCGAAACCTTTGACCTGTTTGTCGAACTGGGTGCCGACGATGCAACGCTTGATTTTCCCTACATCTTCGCGAGCGGACGAGCGGGTTTTGCCACGCATGACCCCGAAGTCTTCGGTGACTCGATCAAGCCCCTGCTGGACATGATCATCGAAAAGGTTCCTGGACCAATCGCCAATGTCGATGGCCCCTTTCAGATGATGGTCACCTCGCTGGCTTACTCGGAATTCGTCGGTCGAATTGCGACGGGACGCATCGTCGGCGGTAGCATCAAGCCGGGCCAGAAGGTCGTGATGATGAAGTCCAACGGGGCGAAACTCCCCGATCAGGTCGTCAACGTCGAAGTCTTCGAAAAGCTGGGCCGGATTGCGGTCCTCGAAGCGACTGCCGGAGACATCGTCGCCCTGACCGGTCTGGAAAAACCTGAAATCGGTGATACGGTCGCCTGTCCCATCAACCCGATTGCCCTGCCACGAATCAGTGTTGATGAGCCGACCTTGTCAATGCTCTTCACGATCAACTCGTCACCGTTCGCGGGCCTGTCTGGCGGCGGCAAGTTCCTGACCAGTCGCCACATCCGTGCTCGACTGGCACGAGAACTCGAATCCAACGTGGCGCTCCGCGTGGAAGACTTTGGCGACAAAGACGCTTTCAAGGTTTCGGGTCGCGGCGTGCTGCATCTGTCGATTCTGGTCGAAACGATGCGTCGGGAAGGGTACGAGCTTTCTGTCGGAAAGCCGACCGTGATTCGCAAGCAAATCGACGACAAAATGTGTGAGCCGTTCGAAATTTTGGTCGTCGATGTGCCGACCGAGTACGTCGGACCGGTGATGGAAATCGTCGGAAATCGTCGTGGTGAACTGGTCGAAATGACCGGTAATGATCTCGGTTCGACCCACCTCGAATTTTCCATCCCTTCACGCGGCCTGATCGGAATTCGAACCCGCATGCTGAATTCGACCAAGGGTGAAGCGGTGATTCACCATCGGTTTGAGCAATACAAAGAAGTCGAAGGCTCGGTTCCTCGTCGCCAGAACGGCGTACTGGTCTCGCAGGAACGAGGCAAAGCGGTTGGCTTTTCGCTCTTTAAGCTGCAAGATCGGGCCGAAATGTTTGTCGCACCCGGCGATGAAGTTTACGAAGGGATGATTGTCGGCGAGAATTCTCGTGACAATGACATGGTGGTCAATCCGATCAAGGAAAAACAGCTGACCAACATGCGGTCGTCGGGTAATGACGAAAACATTTCTCTGAAACCAGCTCGCCGATTGTCACTCGAAGCGGCACTCGAATACATCGAAGACGACGAGTACGTTGAGGTGACCCCCAGCGTCATTCGCTTGCGAAAGATTCGTTTGACCGAACAGGAACGAAAACGCGAAGGTCGCGGTTCTTCGAACGCCTGAGTCTGATTGCAGTCGGTCGCAAAACCTTGAGTTACCAACAGCCTGATCGGTTTCGATCAGGCTGTTGTCATTAATCAAAGCCCAAGCCATTGAATCAAAGCCGTGGAGTCATGCTGCATGTGCCACCTCTGCATCCGCGGCCTCGGTGTGCGAGTGACTTTGTTCCACGAGAAAAAACCATTGGTTGCAAGATTTGAGCCTCCCCGTCTGACACATTGTCTTCTGGCACATTGTCGGTTGGCTTTTCGTCGCCAGCGGAAGATGATGAAATGCACGTCCCGGTAATCTCTCATTCTTAGACGCGGAATGAACCTGAGCATGGCGATTGAATTTTCCTGTCCGTTTTGCAAAGCGATCATTCGTGTTCCGGACAATGCCGGTGGCGGAAAGGGGCGTTGTCCGAAATGTGCCACCCGGATCAGTGTGCCGAAAACGTCGACCGTGAAGCCGGCCGATGTTCCCCAATCGAATGCCGAGCCGTTCGTCCTCAGTGCAGCAGAGGGGCCACCCTGGAGCGAACCGAAACCACGTCTTCCGACCAATCTTCCTGCTGCCGCGACGGTAGCTCCGGTTGTCGTCGAATTTGATCCCGCCGAATTGACCAGACCGCGGTTAGGAGAACTTCCTATCGACCGTACCGCGACGACTGGAGCGGTGGTGACACGACTGAAAAAACGGAATAGCGGGAACCAGAGTTGGATTGTGGGAGGGATCATCGGACTGGGGTTACTCGCTTTGGCGGGGTACTTTGGGTTCTCTGTTTTGCTGGCCGAGAAATTGTCGGGTGAACTGATTGCCGAGACTGCCGCAACGCTCGATTTGCCCCCAGCCCTGATCGACAAGAATCAATTCAAACTTCCCCCGGCGGATGTCACCGCGCTGCTCGAGACGCTGCAGCAAAATCCCGTCCCACTGAACAGCCATAGCATGCAAATTCAATTGGCGGGAACCGAAAAAGGGTTGCAGATTTCGTTGGCTGCCGGAGGACAGGCGGCCTTCTATCGAGTCAATCTGAGCGGAAATGCCGCGGTGGAAAAATATCTCAGCCAGCATCTTTCACAACTCGAAGCCCAACGGATACTGGATATTGACCAGGCTGCAACCGAATTTCTGGTCCAATATGAAAAAGTCTTATCAAAAAAGTCTCCTCCCGAAAGCATCACCGTCTTCCGCGACTCTCTCGCCCTGACATCGCTGGTGGGTGGCCTGGGCCATGAACTGGTGGCTGTGCATGGTCGCGGTCTTTACCGGTGTGCTTATCAGGACCGAAGCGGAGGCCTGTACTACCTGCTTCCGCCCGGTTTGACGGAATTCCAGCTGATCGGTCGCAAGCACGTCGATGGAAAAACGGCAGTTCCTGCGGAATTTCGCGTGCAGGTCCAGGGAGGCATTGCACCCAGAAAATCTGCGGACGAAAAATCCCCCGCAAAGTCGTCACAAAGCTCTCAGCTCCCGCTGGAAAACGGGGAAAAAGTTTCCTCGGACGGGGATGAGATGATTCCTGGGAAAAAGTGACCACGGTTTTTATCGGATTGACGACAGTGCGAGCGATGCGATGGACACGCTCTTGCACCGGACTGCGTCTGAATTCCAGCCGGAATAAACTCAAAATACTCTGAAAACGCCCTGTTTTCAGGGGTAAAATGGGATTTGACTGTGCCGCGAGGGTAGCGAAGCCAGTGGGCGAAACGACGTCCAGGCCATTCGCTGGCGGGATCTCAATCGGGTTTTAAAGTTTTGGCACGGCTCATGCTTTTCCTTTCCTGCGTGTCCGAGTGAACGACAGGTGTTTCGAAAGGAAGGGAAGCAATCATGTTGAAACAAATGATGATGGGATTGTTGGTGATGGCGAGTCTGACGATCGCTTCCGTGGGGACCGCTTCGGCGAATCATGGTCACCATGGTGGGGGCTATGGTCACGGTGTCTATGTCCACGGTGGGCACGGCTACGGTGGGCACGGCTACGGTGGGCACGGCTACGGTGGGCATGGCTACGGCGGGCACGGCTACAGGGGGTATGGTTATGGCGGATATGCACCGCGAGTCATCGTTGCTCCTCCGGTTGTCTATGCCTATCCTCGCTCTGTCGGTCATGGCTGTGGGGTTCATCATGGATATGCTCCTGCCTATGGCTACGCACAGCCCCGCGTCGGCTTTGGACTGAGTACTCCAGGATTTGGCCTGTATATTCGGTAAGCGGGCGGATTTGACTTAATCCGCTGCTGATTGAGCACAACCCCCTTGATGGCCAGCATTCCGCTGTCCATCAAGGGACAAGTTCACTGCGGTGAGTTAACCGCTTTGAGGAAAATTCATCAGTTGCCGAAAGCGATCGAGCACTTGGTTTTTGAGTGGTCCGAATGCAGGTTCGTCAAATTCCCCTGTCTCGACCAAGTTGAATGCGGCGGTCCGGGTTTCTTGCAACAGTCCCTGATCGCGCACCAGATCGGCAACTCGTAGTGGCAGCGAACCACTTTGGCGCGTCCCCAAGACATCCCCCGGTCCGCGAAGCTCGAAATCGACTTCCGCAATTCGGAAGCCATCGGAGGTCGATTCCATCGCTGCTAACCGTTTGGTGGCATCGAGCGAGTCGGATTCAGAAGCCAGAAAACAATAGCCCTGGAATTTACCTCGTCCGATCCGACCTCGCAGCTGATGCAGTTGCGAGAGCCCGAAACGCTCGGCCTGATGAATCACCATCAGCGTCGCGTTCGGCACATCAACACCGACTTCAATCACGGTGGTCGAGACCAGGAGGTCGATTTCCCCATGACGAAACGCGTCCATGGTTTTGAAGCGGGCTTCGCGATCCTGTTGACCATGAACCAGACCGACGCGAAACTCTTTGAATTCCCCCTGTGACAGATTTCGGAAAACTCCCTCGGCACTCGCCGTGGCATCCGTACCGATCGGGGCCGAGGCATCTTCTTCGACGCGAGGACAAACCACGTAGGCCTGCCGACCGTCACGTAACTTCTGTCGGATAAAATTCCAGGCCTTCTGGGTCGCCAGGGGGCCAAAGATGCGACTGGTGACAACTCGCTGACGACCCGGGGGGAGCTCAGAAATTAAGGTCAGATCGAGATCACCGAACTGGGTCAGGCACAGACTGCGGGGAATCGGGGTCGCTGTCATCACCAGCACATGCGGCGAAATGTCACTCGAGGTAAATCGGGCACGCTGCATTACGCCAAACTTGTGCTGCTCATCAACGATGGCCAGACCCAGTTTCTGGAATTTGACTGCCTCTTGAATCACCGCTTGCGTGCCGATGACCAATTGAGCGCGCCCCGTCGCAATCTCTTCCAGGGTCGTTCGTCGTTGCGCCGCCGATAACCCTCCTGTCAGCAGTCGCCGCTCGACGCGACTGTCCGTCAGTAATCGATCGATGGTATTCCAGTGTTGTTGTGCCAGCACTTCCGTGGGGGCCATGATCACGGCCTGCGTCCCGGCGGTGATGGCAACCAGCATGGCATATACGGCCACCGCAGTTTTTCCCGCACCGACATCCGCCTGCAGCAGCCGATGCATTGCGTGTTCCCGCCCCAGGTCACCCACGATTTCCTTGATCGCCTGATTTTGGCCGGCCGTGAAATGAAAAGAGAACAGCCGCCGAATTCGGGCATCGATTTTTGCGCTGATCGGGAGCGGGATCGCCTGTCGCTCGCGCTTCCAGAAACGTCGGCGAAGTGCCAATGCGAGCTGGAATTCGAGCAGATCATCAAACAGCAGACGCCGCATCCCTACTCGATGTTCGTCGACGGTTTTCGGCAGATGCAGCTGTTGAAGCGCGCTGGAAAGCCCCATGATTTGGGCGCGGGTCCGGAACGATTCGGGGAGCGGATCAAGAACCAAGGGTGCAAAGTCTTCCACGACGGACCGCATCACTCGACGCATTTCGTGCTGGGAAAGTCCTTCGGTCAAAGGATAGACGGGAAGAACACCCCCACCGTCACCCATCTCTTCCTCACCCAGCCATTGCACGCGCGGATGAGAAAACTCCCATCTTCGCAAATGAAACTTCGGCTTTCCGGAGAAAAGGACTCGTTGACCAATCTCAAACTTTCTCAAGAGAAACGGCTGATTGAAAAAGACCCCCCGGACAAAACCACCGTCCGCCTGCAGCAGCACGGCCGTCATGATTTTTCCCGTCGAAGTCTCTTTGGCATCGCGATCCACAACCACACCAAACACCGTTCGCAGTTCCCCCTCCTTGAGATCAAAAACGGTCGAGATATGCGAAAGATCCAGGACATCCCGTGGCAGATTCCATAACAGATCGGTCACAGTGTGCAGGTTCAGTCGTGCCAGCAATTCAGCCCGGGCGGGACCAACACCACGCACAAACTGTACAGGACGCAAGAGAGGATCGTCGGTCGCAGCATAGGACATAAGACGAAGCACAACGAATGAGAACGGTCAGGTTGAAATCCGTTCGAGATAATCTCGTGTCGAACGTGATTCCGCCAGCCTGAACAGAGCCTCTGACAAAGAATTCTTACTGGATGGTGGCACAGGAAAATCCCATTTGCATCCGCCTCCATCCCGCCAGCGAATTCCTGTGGCCATACGAGGATGTCAAGCGGGTCAAAAGAAAGGGGGGGTTGGAAATCCAACCCCCTCTTGCTTGTTGTAGTACAGTTGTCACCGAAGCGACAAGGTTCCGCTGACAGGTTTACCGCAGCCGGTTTACCAAAGGAACGTATATTACTTCTTGGCAGCGGCCTTCTTGGCGGCGGCCTTCTTTGGAGCGGCCTTCTTCGCGGGAGCGGCTTTCGCTGCAGCGGGAGCAGCCTTGGCTGCAGCGGGTGCGGCCTTTGCTGCGGCTGGAGCAGCCTTCTTCGCGGCGGCCTTCTTTGCGGGAGCGGCCTTCTTTGCGGGAGCGGCCTTTGCTGCGGGAGCGGCTGCCTTCACTGGAGCTGCTGCTGCTTTCTTCGCCATTTTCAAGTCCTCTTTCCAAGAGACCCGTGAGTGACTTGTCTTCGCCGCTGACGCACCGGGCTAAGCAGTTCGGCTGAGACTGATCAAACACATCGAATCCATTCGACCTGTCAACCTTAACAGGTCGCGATCCAGTCTCGTCATCGTCACTCTCAACCTCATTTCATCGCGGCAGCGAGTTCATGAAGTTGTTTTGATTGTGATGTGAGAACGAGTGCTGAAATCGAACTGCGGCTCATACTACGTTTTTTGCTTTTTTGTTCAAGCCATTTCCACCTATTCCGGCAGAGATTTTCTTCGTTTTTTCAAAGTTTTACCCATCTGATGATCGGACCAATGAGATTCAGCGCGATCCCTCACACCGGGTAACGCGATCGTTGCCGGTCGCAAATTTTGACAACTGTCATAATACCAGCGAGGGGCAATTTACGACAGTTGTCAACGCCAGCCATCATCCGGGAAAACCTCTGGAAAAACAGGTGTATTAGCGAGTTTTTCATCGAGGCAGGGTCGCTGACGGATCACCCAACTCGGAACGCGATTGAGGTGGGGTAACCTGCGTGCCCAGGGTTCCATTTCGCACACCCGGATGCCATGCAAGTCGACCGAATCGTCGCGGCACGATCTATGATCCGGCCAGAGCAAGAATTCACGGGTTGTCATCCAAGCCGACTCGCGAATACTATCCGACATGCCGATCAATCACTTGAGTTAACGCGATGGAGCAGAGGACCCGCAATGAGTTCCGGGAAGCTGGATTTTGGAAATCATCGATTGCACACGACCCCGATTGCAACAGGAGAGATCAGCGCGCTGCGGCAAGCGGTCGAGCGAACTCGTGATCGCCTGCTGGCATTGCAGCAACCGGATGGCCACTGGTGTGCCGAACTGCAGGGGGACACGATTCTTGAATCCGAATACATCCTGTTGCTGGCCTTCCTCGGTCAAGGTCAATCGCAGCGTGCCAAAGAGGCGGCCGCCTATATGCTGGACCAGCAGAGCCCTGCAGGGGGTTGGGCCATGTTCCCTGGCGGTCCGCTCGAGATCAGTGGGTCGGTGAAAGCCTATCTGGCTTTAAAGATTACCGGACATGATCCCCAGGCCGAATATATGATTCGAGCCCGCAAGGCGATTCTCCACGCGGGAGGAATGGAAAAGGTCAACAGCTTTACACGGTATTACCTGGCGATGCTCGGCCTGATCCCGTACGACCTGTGCCCCGCAGTCCCACCCGAAATGATTCTGCTCCCCCTGTGGGCTCCATTCAATATCTATGAAATGTCCGCCTGGTCCCGTACCATCATCGTTCCGCTCAGCCTCTTGTGGGCCTGTCAGCCCTGCACGATGCTCCCCCCGGAACACCAGATTGACGAGCTGTATGCGACACCACAAAAGTCCCTTCCGCGGACGATTGGCGGGGTCAATCATGAAGGCCCGACCCGTGGCTGGATTAACTGGACTCGCTTTTTCCAGCGGGTGGACCGTTTGATCAAATTTGGTGAGCGTCTTGGTATCAAGCCCTTACGCAAACGTGCCATTCAATTGTGCGAAAACTGGATTTTGCAGCGACTGGAAAAAAGTGATGGCCTTGGCGCCATCTTTCCCCCCATCGTCTGGACACTGATCGGATTGCGCTGCCTGGGATACAAAGATGATTCACCCGTCATCGCCTCGCAGTTTGCCGAGCTGGAAAAGCTGGTCATCCGCGATGTCGATTCCCACGGCATCGCCAAAGTCCGCTTACAGCCGTGTCTCTCTCCGGTCTGGGATACCGCCATCGCTACGATTGCACTGCGTGATGCAGGCGTCTCTCGGCATGACCCGGCAATCCGCAAATCACTCGAATGGATTCTGTCAAAAGAAGTCAAACAGCAGGGTGACTGGGCACTGCGGAACCCCAAACTGGAACCGGGGGGTTGGTACTTCGAGTATCACAACGAATTCTACCCCGATGTCGATGATACCTGCATGGTGCTGATTACCTTGGGAAGATGCCTTCCCGAAGGGGTTGGTCAAGACTGGACCATGGAACTGTTTGACGATCGTGCGATCCAAGATCCCAAAGGCCCCGTGGTCTTCAGCGGGCGTTCGGCGACTGCCGAGCAGGCGATTGCCGAACTCGAAGCGGCCGCGCCGATGGTTCATGCCATGCGCCGGGGTGTTCGCTGGCTGAAGGCGATGCAGAGCCGTGACGGGGGCTGGGGCGCGTTCGATGCCAACAATACGCGAGAAGTCCTCACCAAGGTCCCTTTCGCTGATCATAACGCGATGATTGACCCCAGCACCGCCGACATTACCGCACGTGTGCTCGAAAGCTTCGCCGGACTGGGCATCCGTCCCGACAGCGAAGTCCACCAGCGCGCCTTGGATTTTATCTGGAAAGATCAGCAGCCAGACCACTGCTGGTATGGCCGCTGGGGCGTCAACTACCTTTACGGAACATGGCAGGTCATCGTGGGTCTCGTCGCGAATGGGGTTAGCCCAAGTGACCCCCGCATCATCAAGGGGGCCGAATGGCTGAAAAACCATCAGCAGGAATGTGGCGGCTGGGGCGAAACGGCCAACAGCTATGACGACCCGACCCTGCGCGGAACAGGGGTCCCCACCGCATCGCAAACGGCTTGGGCATTGCTCGGCCTGATCGCAGCAGGTGAAGCCCATTCGACAGCCGTAGCGCGGGGAGTTAGCTATCTGCTCAATACACAACAACCCGATGGGACCTGGAATGAAACCGAGTTTACCGGCACCGGATTTCCTCGGGTCTTCTATTTGAAATACCACTACTACGCACTCTATTTTCCACTGATGGCACTTGCCAGATATGCGAAAACAATTCGCTGATTGACCGAAAAAGTCTTTTGCCCTCTGGACATGTTTTTGCCTTGACTCGATCCTCTGGAATTTCTTGTCATTGAAGTCAGCGTCGCCTCATTTTTTCGCTTTCAATCGCATCCCGCACACGGGGCTGTTTGATCTGCCCCCTCCCTTGATTGAAACCCGGTGTTATGGGGACATCCCTGAGGGGACAATTCACGGCAGTCGAAAACGAGGGGGAAGGAATGCCAACAAGTCGCGAGCCAAATGGGTTCATATTCTCCATTCCCGCAACAAGAGGCCTTGATTACAATCATGACCTTCATACCAGAACCCTGAGAACCACGCTCGTCACACTTGGTCCATCGAGATCCGAGATTCCCATGCCGATTTCCACCACTTCCCATCCTGTCCCCGTGATCGCCCCTTCGATGTTGAAATGTGATTTTGGGGATTTAAATCGCGAAGTCGATCGCCTGAGTGCCGCCGGTTCGCGTTGGCTCCATTGGGATGTCATGGACGGAAATTTCGTACCGAATCTGTCTTACGGGGCGATGGTGATTCAAAGCGTTCGTGCTCGAACCAACGCGTTCTTTGACGCACACCTCATGATCAGCCACCCCGAAAAGTACCTCGACGACTACATCAAAGCGGGCTGTGATGCGATCACGATTCATATCGAAGCGGCCCCCGAGCCGCGTGAACTGCTCAAGCGAATTCGCAGTGCTGGCCGACAGGCAGGACTGGCTCTGAATCCAGGGACCCCCGTATCGCGGGTTGAGCCCTTTCTGGAAGAATGCGACCTGGTCCTGGTGATGAGTGTCGAGCCAGGGTTTGGCGGGCAAAAATTCATGCCTCATGTGCTCGATAAGTTCCAGCAGTTGAAAACACGAGCCTCCTCCCAGACCCTGCTCTCGATCGACGGAGGAATCGCCGCCGCGACCATCGGCCAGGCTTATGCGGCCGGTTGCCAGATCTTTGTCGCGGGGAGTGCCATTTTTGATGGACCCGACTATCGCCTCGCCATCGAAACCCTGGAACGAATGGCAACGGCGAAGAACTGACACAGGCGATCGACCGGATCAAGAGCCCCCAGACTCTTCATTTACTGGTCGTCATCCGCCTCGCTGTTCCGAGGTGTGTCTCGAACCAGAGTTTGTGCATGGGCCGCAGTAAAATGCTCACGGACAAGACTGCGGAATTCGGGAAAGTTTTTGACTTTTTGCACCGAGGCACGAAACGACGCGAAGTCCGTCAGAAATTTGGCAAAGTAACAACTGGTTCGCGGTAATCGTTTCAAGGCCAGATGATTCCCATAATAGTCGAATTCCCCTTCGACCAGATTCAATAGCACCCGAGCGCGCTCTGTCACCGAGGGTGGTGCCATCGTGGCACCTCCCAACGCCAGCGATCGCGCCTGCTGAAAAATCCAGGGATTCCCCAGGCATCCTCGACCAATCGCGACGCCGTCCGCGCCGGTCTCTTTCAAAAATCGGATCGCATCAGCCGCTTCCCGCACACCGCCGCTCCCCAGCACCGGGATCGAAACCGCCTGCTTGACGCGAGTCACCACGGACCAGTCCGGACCACCCACGTATGACTGGGCAACACTGCGGGCATGCACATCGACTGCCGACGCCCCGACCTGCTCGGCCAATCGGGCAATCTCGGGTGCCGTTTCCTGCTCGGCATCCGGCCCCGAACGAATCTTCAGCGTCACGGGGATCGATACCCCCTTCACCACCGCCGCGACAATCCTGGCGATCGCCGCAGGGTCGGCCATGAGTGCACCCCCCTCTCCTCGGCCAATCAGCCGACGGATCGGGCATTCGAAGTTCAGGTCGACGATGGAAAACCCCTGGGCTTCCACGATCTTCGCCGCTTCGGACATCTCATGAGGGTCCTTCCCGCTGATTTGTCCCACCGCAGGTCGCTCACCCGGCGTGGTGGAGAGGAGTCTCATCGCCCGACGATCTCGTTTGGCAACATCGCAGGCGTCGATCCGTTCACCGCAGACCAGACTGGCGCCATGCTGTTTCATGAGTAGCCGAAACGGAGGGTTGGTATGCTCCTCCATCGGCGCCAGTGTAATCGGATGTGCGACAGAAACAGAACCAATTCGCATCGGTGAAAACCCTCCTTCACAATGGTGGGGAGGGTCCACGAGACCAACACGACATCCCGCCTCAAGATTGCATGATAACGTCTTCAGGCCGCTTTCGCAGTGAAGGCGCTTGCAGGGGGTTGTTTGGCATTAACGATTCGGTCGGCCTCGTCATTCAATCGATCCATCGCCAACTGGGCCATGGCGACATACTTCCGCAGCTCGACCCGAGGAATATCGGGCGGAATGGCGATCGGTTCACCGGTCATGACATAGATGGTGGTGAAGGGTCGGGGAATCAGCAGATCCGTCCAGCGACCCGGAATCCGCCAGCCATTCTTCACCACAAACGCCCCTGGTAACAGTCGGCGTCCGGTTTGGGACGCAATAAAAGCGGCCCCCTGTTTGAGGACTCGCCGCGGCCCGCGCGGGCCATCGGGAGTCACAATAATATGTTTGCCCGCGGTATCGTTCACCAATTCCCGCAAGGCTTCGACTCCTCCTCGATTGGACGAGCCGCGAACGGTGGTGTAATCCATCCATTTCATCGCATCCGCCAGATACGAGCCATCCTGGTGCTGACTCACCAGACAGCAACAACTTTGACGGAGCCAGAGGGGTGCGGCAAAGGTTGGCAACAGCAATGCGTCATGCCAGGCACATAGGACGAAATATTCGTCATCCTGCGAGGTCTCCATGCAGCGTTCCACGGCGACACCGATGAATTTCTTGCGGCAGGTCCAAAATAGCAGGCGACAAAGGGCGACGGCGCTGAATGCGGCTGCTTTTGTTAACCAGCGACTACGAATTTTCACGAGAGATCGCTCCTTGAATTCTCGACCAACTCACCAGTACATCCCTCCCCTTTGAGTCACACCATCCACCATGCCGGCAGCTTAAATGGCCTGACTCAAACGGGAGGGACGTACGATTGCAGAAGTCTCTGCCACGGAATCTACGAGAATTCGCCAGGCGCGGGAATGTCAGTCTGGCTCGTCACAGTATCAAGGCCTTGGGGAACGGGTCTTTCTGCGGACGAAAGCGAGTTTCGCCCGGCACAACGACCTTTGGCGTTTTTGCCGGGCTGCGAAAACAACTCCGATCCCCGGTTCGCTTGGCCTTGAACGATTGCGCCGGGAACGGATTAGTGCTTGTAGATTTTGTGCTGAGGTCGGCCCGAGAGGATCTGCTCTTTTCCCCAGGTGGTGACGGCACGGAACGCGTCGCTGCGGATGAATTCCTGAAAGGCCGCTTCGTCGGACCATTCACTGGTGATCAGATACGACGCATCATCACCGACATCCTTCCAGAGCGTTGAGCTGGTATGCCCTGGTGCGGCCCGTAAGGCTCCGATCACCGCACTGAACTTCTCTTCAAAGTCCTGTTGCTTCCCCGCGAGCACATGATAATTCATTCCGACGGTTACCATCGTCAATTCACTTTCAAGAGAGTCTGTTTTTGTCGTTCGAGTCCGAATTGGTTCGAGAGCTCTGGCAACCATACGGTCAAGCAGCAGTTCTCAATCACCCCACGAGTAGCTTAACGGAACGCGCGTTTCATCACCATCCCCGTGCCACCAGTGTCCGCCCCAGATCGAAAGGAGGCCGTGTCGCCTCCGATCGAAATGTCACCTTGTTTTTTATCGTATCTGCGGAATCCGTCCATCAGGTCAGATATTTCTCGTCTGAACCTTCGTGCACTTCGCTCTCTTCAACTTCAACCCTCTGTTTCCTCGTACTCAGAGTGTCTGGCAAAACCCTGTTTTTCGTGGTCCTCGTTCGTACCCGCTGAATCCGTCTCGGCGAACCCCTATCGTCGCTGCGGCGGTTGATTACCAGTAACCGCCGCTTGCATTTCTGTGGCGTGGGCTTCCAGCCCTGCGGGTTTTATGCCGTTCTCATCGTTTCACTGCGTCTCGAAGAGCACCGAGTCCAACGGCGTCACTGATCAGCCCGAGGTGTCATCGCATACTTGACCATTGCAACCCGCTGGTTGCAGCGATCGCAATCCCTGCTCGGCAACGCGCGAAGAGATCGGCTCAACACCTATTCCGTTTTGGCAACGGCGTTGCTTTTCCGTTCGTACGTAAACGGATAGGGTCGCTGCTGGTCGAGACAAAGATACGCATTCAGCGTCCGAAAGGGCCGCCCACCCCGCGTCATCTCGATCGGTGGTAAAGCCTGGATTTCTCGGAAGTAGGGGCGGTATTCCTCGATCAGATCCGGGCTCGCCTCTTCATCAATCAAGACCCCGTCTTTCCCGAGCCAGTCCTCGGGGCGACTCCAAAAGGCAAAGCCACGTGCATCCCCCTGGCGATAACAGGCGACCGGAATCCGGTTGCGAATGGCGAAAGCCAGATGCCCGCTTTCATACCAGTGATTGCTGAATAAAAATGTGTTGGGCCGGTCAATCAAACCGCGAATCTGCAACTCGGCAGCGACCGAATCCCAGCCGCTGATCTCGATACAGGGGTCCCGAAACGGAAAGCGAATCAACCCAAAGCGGGCTTGCGTCACAAAGGCAGTGGCCATCAGAACGACAGCGGCAGTCATGAAGACCAGCCAGCGGCGAACCGCAATGGGTTCCGTAACCGATCGATTCGCCCAGTTGGCACCCAGCAGCGGAAACAGCGGCAGAAAGCCAATCAGCGGCCAGTGGGGCAGGATCGGACGAAAACACGAGACGGCTGTGAATAACCCGAGCGGCAGTAGGGCCAGGCATAACAGCAGCCGATCGATTCCGGTTGTCTGCCGCAAACGGGAAAGACGCGTGATCAGAATGGCAGCGAGCGGAAACCAAATCCAGGGGAGCAGATAGCCCATCGGGCCGAACAGCATCAGAGCCAGGCCTTGCGGCCGCAACTGCCAACCGACCGCCCGCGCACTTTGAAAAGCGAACGAGGCCCATTCGTGTTGCGAGTTCCAGATCAGCACCGGCAGCAGCCCGAGAAAACCGATGGCAGCGGCCAGATACGGACCGGGAGTTTTCAGACATCCACGCGCTGCAGGGGTAAATACTACGTAAAACAGTGTCCCGAGTGGCAGAAAGACTGCATGATACTTGCTGAGCATCGCTCCCGCACAGGCGAGACCCACACCGATCCAGGGGAGGATCCGACCGGGGTTACCGACGAGGGCTTCGCTGACGCCCCACATCGTTAACAGGGCGAAAAATAACAGTGGGCCATCGGGGAGCACAAAGCAACCCGCTGCCGCTGTATAGAACGCACAGAGATTCATGGCGAACGCAGCATAGAACCCTGCGGCAGGACCGTAGAATCGGCTGGTCCAGCAGTACAGGATCCAGGTCGACCCCGAAAACAACAGGACAAAGCCCAGACGGACCGACAACGGATGTAGCCAGCCTCCACATACGGTAATCCCCAGCTGAGCCACAGACCTCAGCATGGGGGGATGGTCGAAGTAGCTCCAGTCCGGATGAATCGTATACAGGAAATGATAGGCTTCATCCTGTCCTGTTTCGAGACTGGCCGCCCAGGTGAGCCGCAGGACTAGCGATACTAATAGCAGTATCGCCAGAGAAGATCGATGGCTTCCTGCCATGCTCAAGTTCCTGTCGGATCAGTGGGGTGATGGTGGGTCTGTCCTGATGGTCGGTCGGTTCAGGTATCGACCAGATCGATTATTCCAGAATGAGTTCCACGCAGTCATCCGCTTCCTCACCGCCGAGGCCGTGATCTTTGATGATTGCGACAAGCCAGTCAAAAACGGTTGTCCCTTGTCCGGCCTGCGCCTGCTTCAGATCCTGCTGTACCCCCTTGCGGTTCGATGCATGGCACTGTTTCAGCTGGGCTTCCAGCTGGCGAATCGTTTCGGGAAAGCCGAGCTGTCTACGGGATTTGGCCGAGTTTTTCCAATGAATCGTATAACCTTTCATCGGCTTGCCATATTCATTACGCAGCAGGTCATTGAAGGCATCCAGGTTGCGACCCCAGTTGGGATGCTGGACGAAGACCCGACCGACTTCGTCATAGAATTCTTCGAGGGTTTCAAAGTTGTCCCCATCAATTTCAAAGGTCCGTTTCAGGATCTTCAGCACCGCGTCCTTCAATCCCGGTACGACGGACAATCCATTCCCATTGTAGATCGTGGCTTCGCCATTCCAGTCGACGAAATGGCCCCCGGCTTCTTCAACGATCGGTAAAAGGGCTGCGGCATCCCAGGGGTTCATCGCGGGATCGATCATCAGTTCGGCGCGACCCGTGGCAATTAACATGTGCCCAAAGCAATCACCCCAACCGCGACCGAGTTGCACCGAATCGAGCAGCGTATCGAGGGCGTCGCCACGTCCGATTTTGTACCAGCGCGTGACGTTGGTGGTGCAGAAGGTCGCTTCTTCGAGTTTCGTGGTCGTGGCGACGCGGGCTCGTCGCGGTTCTTGATCCCCAATCTGCCACCAGGCACCACTGCCGCGAGCGGCATAAACGACTTCGTTGAGTGCGGGAAATCGGCAAACCCCAATCACGCAGCGGGATGCGAATTCGACTCCGATCAACGTTCCGAACAGGGGAACTCCATGAATGAACGATTTGGTGCCGTCGATGGGATCCAGAATCCAGCGGAAGCCGCTGGTGCCGATTTTATCAGGAAATTCTTCACCCAAGATCGCATCGTCCGGAAATGACTCGGCCAATCGTTCCCGAATCAGCAGTTCGCTCCCTTTGTCCGCTTCGGTCACAGGGCTGGAATCCCCTTTTCGTTCTACAGCCAAGTCCGCAGACTGGTAGTACCGCAAGATCAAAGTACTTGCTTCTTTGGCGACACGCAAAGCAAACTCCAAGCGTCCCTTCAGATCGTTGGCGGACGGGGCTGCGGCTTTCAGATTTTTCACTAGCAGATTCCAGAATCAAACAGAAAAGTGACACGTTCGCGTCAAGATTAACGAAGCCACCCCGTTCAGGCGACTGACAATTTCAAAATTGACCCCGTGCGATCGGCCCCGCGCGAATCGGATGCCTACCCCGTTGTGAAGCGAGCGAGGAGGTTCTTCAAAAGAAAGAACCTCCTCGCGACGGGTATGCCTACTGAACGCAGGGGTCCAGGATTACTTGATCCGGGGAACTTCGATCAGTTCGGGGACTGGGTCGAAAACCCAGGTTTGCAGGGGGGGAAGCTTTTTCTTGGCATTCGACTGATTTTTCGGATTGGGCAGGATCAGGGTCGTACACCGCAGGTCGTAGTGACCTTGTTCATCCGCTTCGTACTTGGCGTGAAAGACTTCGGCCACTCGCTTGATCTCAGGATCATCCATCCGATCGAATCCCCCGATTGTCACCATCGACTGAAATTTGTCATGGTAAACATACGCTTCAAATTTCCCAAAACCGCTGCTCTGTGTGACCGCACTGTTCTGTCGCAGGGCATAGGTCAGTTGAGCAGCGTCCTCACCGGCACGGGCCAGATTATTGGGTCCCGCTTCGGCCAGCTCTTTCTCAAAACTCGCTTCCTTTCCATTGAAGCGGCTACTCCCCAGTGGGATCGCCGATTTTCCCGTGAAGGTGGCGACCTTCAAGGTGTATTTTTGCTTGACATTCACAAGTGCAAAATCGATCCCCGAGTTCAAATACTTGGTGACACTGTCAGCCTTTTGGCGAACAATCTCGTCGGGATTTTTCAGGGGATTAATCGTCAGGAAGGCACCAGCAAATGGCCCTTTCGCCCCTTTGGGGTCCCGAACCACGGCACCGGCCTTTGGGTCGCTCATGAATTTCGGACGATAGCGTTTGACGTAGGCTAACGTCTTTTGTGCGACTGGGTCTTCCACCTTTTCATAGTTCCCCGCCAGGACGCAATACATATCATGCTGGGCTGCGTAGACTCGTTTATCGCGATTCCCCAGCCGGTCAAACGTTTCGATCGATTCCTTCTTCGCATCTTGCGAATAAGAATAGGCGGGAATCCCCTTCTCGCGCAGTTCATGAACCAGTTCACTGGCTGCCGCTTGTGCAGACAGTCCCTCGGTCTTGCGACTTTCATCACGGACATCCCGGAACGTCGCGACCATGACCATCCAGGGGCCATGTTTATCCGTGAGACGATAGTCCTTGTTGCGATCATTCTCGATGGCGCTCGCTGTCGAAAAGGCGATCAGCGAGCAACTAGCCCATAACGCAACCGGCATTAAAACGTGAGTTCGCATGAAAGACTCCATTCAATAGCCCCCGAGGCGATGTGAACCGGGGTGAGACAACTTGAGAGAATTCTCAGGATTCGTGTGGGGCGGAACGTATCAGCAACCTTTTTTTCTGTCCAGAGGCAGTTTTTACCGATGTTGGCACGGACGATGCATCTCTATTGGAAATACCAGTCTCGGTTGTAAAACGTTCTCATCTGTTCCGGGTTTTCCGATCCCAATCTGCGGTCAAATCCCCGTCACAAAAGATCAATTCAACTCGACTTCAGCCTGTTTCGCAGCCATGGATGGCTCGTGATGGGCGGATTGTAAAAATGGCCGTCGACAGACGGTCCGATTGGCAGAATTACAAACAGGCACGGAGGCCAGCTTCATGCAGGATCGCGTTTCATACGTCCGTCGTCTCATGACATCGTTCTGGACCCTACTGATCGCCACCGGGTTGTTCACAGTCGGCCTCAGCGGGATCTCTCTGACAAGCATCCCCACGGGTGCGGCAGAAGACCCTCACAATGTCTTGCTCGATTTCTCGGCTCGCTGGTGTGGACCCTGTCAAAAGATGAGTCCGATTGTCTCAAAGCTCGAGCGGCAAGGTTATCCAATCCGCCAGGTGGATATTGATGACGAGAAAGCCCTGGCACAAAAGTATCAGGTCGAGTCGATTCCGTGCTTTGTGCTGATTGCGAACGGACGCGAAATCAATCGGATCACCGGTCCGACCGATGAGAAGCAGCTTCGCGCAATGATGATGATGCTTCCGAAGCAAAATCGGGATGACGTGCAACTCGGGAAGTCCGCGGAAAAGAAACCGCCAGAAAAACTGGCTCAGGCAAAGCCTGCAGACAAAAAAGCAAACTCGCTGCTGACCCTTCCCCCCCTCTTCTCGAAGAAATCGAAAGAGCCCCAATCGAATCCGCCAGAACAAGATGAGACCTTTCGCGGTCAGAGCCCAGATCGTCCTGCGGTTGCCACAGACCAGGGTTTCGCTCGCGAAGTACTCCCTGCCAGCATCCGAATTCGAGTCAAAGATGGCACCCACATTCATTATGGATCCGGGACGGTGATCGATAGTCGTTCAGGTCGGGCGGTGATTTTGACTTGCGGTCATATCCTCCGCAATTTGCAAAAGAGTGCTGTGATTGAAGTCGATCTATTCGCCGAGGGAACAGCCAAACCTCAGGTCCATCTGGCCGACGTGCTGGAATTCGATTTGGAAGCCGATGTCGGTTTGCTGACAATCGCATGTCGGCAAGCACTGCCGACCGTTCGCCTGGCTTTGAACCGCGATCTGCCCAAGGTCGACGACCGAGTCTTTAGTATTGGCTGTGGTGGCGGGAAACTCCCTTCGGTGGAAGAGCATTCGGTGACGGCGATCAATGGCTTTGCCGGCCCCGAGAACCTGGAATGTACCGGTGTCCCCCTGCAAGGCCGATCGGGTGGTGGGCTGTTCATGGGATCAGAACAGGTCGGTGTCTGTATTCTCGCCGATGCGAATTACAAACGAGGAATTTACACCGGTATGAAGCCCGTGGCACAACTGCTGCGAAAAGCAAAACTGGATTACCTGATCCCGGTTGCCGGGGATGATACCACACCTGGAATACGTTCTGGGGAGACGAACCCATCCTTAGCCGACGCGCCAAAGCGAAAGGGATCGGGCGCTGCGCCGGGGAACAACGATGCCATGAATCACCTGATCGAGCAGGAACTGCGAGGCCAATCCAGCCAGCCAGGTTCCACAGCGACATCCCCCGAGGACTATACCGGTGCCGAGGTCGTTGTGATTATCCGCCCGAAAAACGGGGGAGGGCTCAGCCGGGTAGTGATTATCAACGAGGCCACCCCGCGGATTCTCGAAGACCTGTTGCATGAATCGAATGCCGGTAGCGGACGGACAGAGATCCCTTCTACCGCTCAACGAACGGGAAACCCCAAACCAACTCTGATCCCACGAGAGGCCCACCCGCCAGCGAAAGTTGCTGGCAAGAGTCCCGCAGGATCACGCTCGAACCCAGGCCGAAGCGACCGCCCGATCGAAACATCATACGAAACCCAGCGAGATCGGCGTCAGGCAGAATAGCAGACGGTGTCAGTTCTGGGCTGCACCTTCGTGAGCCCAGTGACACGTTCCCGTGGGTGGAGAACGTCCTGCCAAGTTGAGTGTGATCAAGGGCTCGAAGCAAAAGGACGCTGCGAAGCCCGCACCGTTTAGCTGGCTGATTTGGAGGTCAACTTGCCTGATGACGAGAGCTCCGCCAGCTACTCTCTGCCCGTCGCCGATAGCTCCACCAGCAACTCTTCGGCAGACAACCAAGACCGATGATACCGAGATTGATCAGAATGAATATACCGAGATAGTGCAGCGTTCCAGCTTTAAAACCGTAAGAATGCAAGCCGGCACCCAGAGCGTTGACACCCCACCATGACCAGCTGACACAGATGTTGCCAAAGACCGACAACACCGCAAGTCCCCGTTCCTTGACCATTCCACCCCAGCGCGCGTGCAGGGCGAGTGCATTCCAGAGGACAATAATCAACGCGGCGTTCTCTTTAGGGTCCCAACCCCAGAATCGGCCCCACGAATCATCCGCCCACAATCCTCCCAGCACCGTTCCGACAAAGCTGAATAAGATCGAGAAGCAGAGCGTCCCATAAATCATTCGATTCATGTCACGACCATTCTCAAGGGTTAACGACGGGGTCAAAAGCCCGCGGAGAATATAAGCGATGCCAAACAGCCCGGCGAGATAGGTCGTGGCATAACCGAGCGTAATACAGGTGACATGTGTGGCCAGCCAAAATTGGGTGTCCAATACCGCCTGCAGCACCGTGAAGGTGTCCCCTTCTTCCGCCAGCTTATCGGCAATCAGCAGCGTGGCATAACCAGCCACCGCGGCGACCAGGTTCCCCATGCCGATGCGGTAAATGACTTCAAATAACAGTCCCAGCAAGACACAGCCCCAGCCAATGAAGACAGCTGATGAATAGAGGTTGGTGACAGGGGGACGACCAGAAATGATCAACCGGGCGATCAGTCCGGCAGTATGCAAGGCCAGCGTGACCAGGATCAGATAGAACGCGGCCCGATTCAATCCCCGTGGCCAGACGAGCCAACCACAGGCACTTAAAATAAACGCAAACAGGTATAACACCGCAGCCCGATAAAAGGGCTGAACATGATTGAAATAGGATTCTAAGCGGATCTTCCAGGGCATCACCCCCGTGGGTCGTTGCGTATCGACCATTTTCAACAGACCATCCACCCCCCGATTAAATTCGTTCCCTTTTTCATCGGATTCGGCGTACGACTTCAGCAACTGTTCCCAAGCGGCCACAACCGGACTTTCCTCGCCATTCTTCTTCATCCGATTCGGCAGATCGATCAACCAGCCCCGTGAGAGGATATGCCACTTTTCATCGTCCTTGGTCGGCCAGACCGTGAAGACGGGTTGGCCCTGTTCTTCCAAGGCTTCGGCGAATTGACTGACCATCTGGAACGAACGCAAGACCTCTTCCTGAGACTCGCCACGAATCCGATGCTGCAGGCCAAAAGCAAAGAGCAGATTGTCGAAAATCGACACTTTATCGCTCAGTTCCAGCACCTTCTTCTGGTAAACACTCAGCTGCTTTCGATCTTTCTGCGATTGCTGCCTGGCCAGTTTGACCTGCTTTTCAAACTCTTCCTGATGGCTGCGGATATCACTGCGAGAATACCGCATTCCTTCTCGCTTCTTGACGCCGATGGTTTCCTGCAGCTCAAGATTTTCGACCCGGAAGATCTCACGCTCGTCCGACAGCTTGGATTCAGATATCACTTCCAGCAGCCACTGGATTGCGGGGATTTTCTTCGCCTTAGAACCCTCTTCACCGACCGTAATCTCTTTACGACCCGAGATCGCCAACAGGGCTGCCGAAGCGGCCGAGTCGAGTGGCTTGGTACGCCCTTCGCTGACGACGGGAATTTGTCCGAATCGATAAAGATCGGGTGTGCTGTACTTGGGTTTTGGAGGAGCCGCATAACCCCCGATGTAGACCATCGCCAACGCCGAGATCGCAAGCGCAAATACACACGACAACCACTCATTCGCCGTCTGCGATTTGTCACGTGCTCCCAGACGAGACGGATCCTCGTCGTCCCCAGACGGAGCATCGGGATCAAAAGCGATGGCATCGGCTGTCTGACTTGCGGCCTGCGCAGAATCGACAGCAACACTCTTGGATTTGATCCCTAATTTGGCTGCCAGTGCGGCGGCCCGAGCGGATTTTTCGCTCGTAACAGGAATCGTATCTCCACGTGTCAGGAATTGGATGAGAATCAACAGGAAATGCGTCAGCATGCCGATGCCGACGAGCATGCAGCCGACATAGGGCATCATCCAGCCAGAATTGGTGACAACCGACAAAGTGGCGTGCTCAGCACCGGTCGAGGGCTCTTTGTAATAACCGCTCTGATAAAACGTCTCGTCTGCGAATCGAAGCGGGTTATTCATCCAGATCGTTTTGTCTTCATCGACACTTCGCCCCAAATCCCGGATATGCACGGTCGAAGCATAGTTTCGTGGAGTGCTGGTGCCGAGATAATCTTCTTTACGCACATCTTTCAGTTCAAAAACATAAGGCTTGTAGTAACGTTTTGGTCGTAAGGCGATCTGATACGTCTTGCCGTCCAGCGAAATCGTATCGGCTTCGTCACTCATCGAAAGCAGCCAACTGGCCAGGTAAGTTCCAATCGGCTTGCCATCGGTTTTGGATTCGAGCGTGACATACACCGCTGGTGAATCAACTTTGCTGTCGTTGTCGGTTCCAGCACTCGCTTGGGCTTCGTCTGCCATCCAGACCAGGCCGTTTCCGGCCGTGGCAGGATTGCTGTCTTTGGACGACGCCGCACGAATGCGGGCATTTTTCAAATAGCCACTCACCTTAACCCGAAACGGCAAATCCGCATGCTCAATCGGCTTGCCACCCAGGACCACCGATTTGGGCATGGCAACGACTCGATCCTGCTGGGGATCGGTCACATCGCTGATAGCCAGTTCAAACGTTCGAATGTCCTGAACAAAACTGGTCCGTTCCCCTTCCACAAAATTCATTTGCGTTTCGACAGCGGTCAGGGTGACGTGCAGTTCGTAAAACATCATCAAACCAATTCCGCCGTGGAGCAGGACAATGCCAGCACGCTTGCCAAACACAATCCAGCAGCCAATCAGCAGGGCGAGCGAAGCAACGGTTGCTTGTGTCAGCTGCCACAGAATTCGCAGCGAGGCATCACTGGGGCGCCCCTCTGGCCCCTGGCTGATAATCCACGCGAGCAACCCCGCGAACAGGGCAGCCAGGTAAATCAACATCCCGCGCAGAAACAGCTGGCGGACCCACTTATCACCCGACTTGGCGAGCGACTGCTGGCAGAGTGCAATGAATCCAAAGCCAGACGCGAGTGACGCCAGTCCGATTAAACCCTGATAACCAATCCACTGCGTACTGTACTTCAGCAGAGGTTCCGCCATCATCCCTTTCGAGTTTCCCCCAGCCGCAATAATGGCCCATGTCATGACGCAACCCAAGGCGATGCTGGCAAATCCCGCGAGGAGACGGGAACCACTCGCCACAGCCTTAAAGCGAATCAGATGGGCTGACACGAGATTTGCTGCCAGCAGCAATCCGAGCAAGGCACCACCGGGGAACCAGAATCCCCCCGAAACCTGGATCGGTTTTTCTGGCGAGAATGAGACCGGGAAAAAAACCTGCAAGGGAACCCAGGCAAACCAGCAGCGAAAGTACAGCCCGATCACCTCCCAGATGTCCTTGTCGACCTGGGCGAAGGTTCCTGCCAGAATCAGAAAGATCGATAAAGCAAACAGGACCACCGTTAATTTTAACGAGGCGAGCGGTTCGAGAATTCGCTTCACCCCGTTCCAAAGCGAAAACTCCGCAGCTGTCTGTTCGGCCTGATCACCAGGCTGTAATGCACTTGTTGCCATGATCTACCTCAACCGTCGATAACGGAATAATGACCTAATACTGCTTTCGCCCATGAGGATTGATCGACAATCCTGGCGAAGGATTCATTTCAGTGCTTCTGATACTTTAGCTCTTTAATCGCAGAGATTTCAGGAATTCTTGAAATCGTCCCCGTTCACGCTCTGCCAAACGGGCATCACCATTGAGTTTCACAAACCACATCTGCCCCTGATCTTCGATGATCACGCCAAAAATCGCTCGATCCCCTTCAATCATTTCGTACAAATCACCGGTCATTGAACCGACGGGGACTTTTTTCGCGGTTGTGGCAAATTCGGCTTCGGTGAGCGGCATCAGGCCAACCTGGCCTCGCCACCGATTCACATTCTGCAGCTTGTCTCCCCGCGCCGGTGTGACCGTAATGCCCACTTTGGAATCACCCTCGGTCGCCTGCAGCGAAAGCGTGGCGAACATCACTGAGGGGCCTTCGGTCCACCCCTCCGGCTTGTCAAATTCGGGTCCCTCCGAGGCGGCAGCGGGGTTACGCTCGGTCCCCCCTTCGGTTTTTGTACCCTGAGTTCTGGGACCCTGAGAAGCAGCAAACGGCATCGCCGAGGGCTTGGGTTGCGGCCGACCGATAATGTTAATCAGGTAGCCCATCCCCCCGGCAATCGGGATTTGTTCTGACTGCTGATTCAGGTCATCGCCGTCGATCGAGGGAAGCGATAACTGCCCTCGCCAACGATTGATGTTCATCACGACCTGATCGGTGATGGGGAGGTCCGGGCGGGACGGAAATTTGGTCACCGTCAATTCCAGCTTCGATTCCCCATCCAGGACCAGAGTCGCAAACCGCATGTCATTTCCGGGAAGCTGCTGCCAGCCTGCGGGGAGTACCCAATCTGGTTTATCACCGGCAGAAAATGTCAGCGACTGCAAAAAGTCGCGAACAGAGTTTTCACGAGCAGCAACCGCCTCTAAATCACCTTGCAATTTGAAAAACCAGAGATTCGCGGGACGGGGCAAAACCAGCCCGATCATCCGTTCGGGTTTGGGATGCTTCCGCTGATAATCGGCGAGGAATTCCGGGGACTGCAACGATTCATGCTTGGGAACGGAATAGGTCGTGATCGATTCGGAGTTCTCACAACCGCAGAGGGTCAGCACGGAACTCAACAGCAGGGAACCGATGAGTAACCGTCCGGTCACGCGAGGGAATCGAATCAAGTTCTGAGTCATGAACACGGTGTGATACTCTGTCTTGAGGCGAAATACAGGGTCTTGAGGCGAAATACACGGGCTTCAGGCGAAACCTCAGGTTAGCGATTCAGGTTGGCAGGCCTAGTCACGACGCCGTCGGTCCCGAGGGAAAATTCAATTCTGACACGTTACCGGCGGGACGATTCAGCGGTTACATTGGAGTATAGCCATGGATCGAAGGGAAAGCACCACTGTCAAAATTGAGGAACCCCACCCTGGGAACCAGAGAGCCCCTTTACGTGACCCATCGACGCTGGCTATTCTGAGGAAATTCTCTGGATGTTGATTTGCGGGTCGTTGTCAGAATTCGGAATGGATCTTATGAAACACCTTGGACTGTTTGTAATCACTTTGATGGGGCAACTGGTCGTCTCGGTTGCGTCAGCGCAAGAGGCAACTCCGGTTGCCAAGCCGGTCAGTTTTTACCGTCAGGTACGGCCAATCCTGCAGCGGCATTGTTCAGGTTGCCATCAACCGGCCAAGCAAGGGGGAAACCTGCTGCTGATTTCGTTTGAGCAGCTCCAAAAAGGGGGAGACACCGGCCCCACCTTCCACCCGGGAAATCCGGACGAAAGTAATCTCGTGAAGCAGATTTCGGGGGAAAAGCCGGAAATGCCCCCCAACAGTGACCCGCTCAGCCCGAAGCAGGTTGCGATCATTCGGGACTGGATTTCCCAAGGGGCGACCAACGACACCCCCGCCGCCGCCAAAGAAGAGATTTCCCCCGAAAAGCCGCCGGTTTACACGAGCTCTCCCGTCATTACCGCCTTGGCTTATTCACCCGACAGTAGCCTGCTGGCGGTTTCGGGGTACCACGAAGTCTTGTTACATCAGGCAGACGGAAGCGCACCGGTCGCTCGACTGATTGGACGTTCCCCCAAAATCAGCTCGATCCAATTCTCACCCGACGGAACAAAACTCGCCACCGGCGGGGGAGCTCCTGCGTTGTTTGGCGAAATTCAGATCTGGGATACCGCCAAGCGAGAACTGATCCGCTCGGAAACCATCGGCTTTGACACTCTGTACGGCATCAACTTCAGCGATGACGGATCGCTGTTGACCTATGGCACCTTCGATAATCGAGTCCGGGCGATTCAGGTCGCTGATGGGAAACAGGTGATGTCGATGGATGCCCACACGGATCTGGTGTTTGGCACCACCTTTTCGCTGAAAAATGATCACGTGATCAGCGTCAGCCGCGACATGTCGATGAAACTGACCGAACTCAAAACCTCACAGTTTATCGACAACATCACCAGTATCACCCCCGGAGCACTCAAGGGAGGACTGATGGCCGTCCAGCGACATCCGAAAGAGGAACAGGTACTGATTGGCGGAGCCGATGGTGAACCCAAGCTGTACAAGATTTTCCGTACCCAAGCGCGTCAGATCGGCGACGATTTTAACCGGTTGCGAGGCTATGCCAAGCTGGACGGTCGCGTCTGCAGCCTGCAATTCAACAAGGACGGTTCGAAGTTCGTGGTCGGTAGCAGCAATGCGACGACCGGAGCTGCGCGGATTTACAAAACCGATGTGGAGCAACCCTTTGCTGAGTTAAAACCTCATTCGGCCGGAGTTTTTGCGGTGGCGTTTCGTCCCGATGGCCAGCAGGTCGCCACGGGAGGACTTGATGGCGTAGTGCGGATTTTTAACGCAGAAACCGGTGAGTTGCTCAAAGAGTTTTTGCCGGTCACGATCACCCCCAGCATCGCCGCCAAACGCTGAAACAGGAAAGACAGGATTAACCACGGAGACACGGAGACACAGAGAATAAGACCGGGAAGATTTTTGGGTTAAGGGTTATAGGGAGCAGCCAACCTTTCAGGGATTGATGGCAAGTACTGACGGTCAGCGCAGGCAAACCAGAATTTTTGAGACCCAATCAGGAATCACCCAACATCAGATTTGCGGGGTCTTCTTTGTGCCGCTGTGGCTTTGTGCCTCTGTGTCTCTGTGGTGAATCATCTTCAACTTCTTTTTCGTCTTCGGCTTCCCGGCAGTGGGAATCCCCCCGCCGCGTCCAGGACTTCAATCGCCGGGAATACCGATTGACACGATTCGGCAACTGGGGGTAGAACCCGCGTTCTCCCCCAAGAACTCGTTGATTTGATCGTGATCACTTTTCCTGCGGACTCGAAATTGTCTTCGCATCGTTCTCTCATTGCGCGGCATGCTCAGTTACCTTGCGTGGTAACGGTGGTGAGTCTCTTTGCGGTTTTCGGCTGCTCGTTCTTCCCCGTGAAAACCGGTACGCCCCTGTATTCCACGGGACGACCAGTTCTTCCCCCGATTCAAGCGGCTCCTGAATCCATTCAACTCGAAATCTTTTTTTTAGAGCGACCGGCGCAAGATCATTTGTTAACGACGGATCTCTGGAAAGAAGTGGATCAATTGGGGGGGCTGTCGACGGAAACACGCGATTCGCTCACCGCCAACGGGCTTCGAGTCGGAAATGTCAGCTCCAATCCTCCCCCCGCCGTACAGAAGCTATTGGGGATGTCAGCGGAAATTCCGGCCGATTCCTCCGAAAACGCCAGACCGATCATGGGACGACGACAATATCTGGCCTCCGGGGTCGAAACCGAAATTCCCACGGGAATCATCCACGAGCGCTGCGAGTTCCAATTGCGTGAGGGACAAACCACGAGACGGATCGAGTACGACAATGTGGGTGGCGTATTGCGGATGAAGGCCAACCGACTGCAGGAAGGCTGGGTTCGCATCGACTTTCAGCCAGAAATTCATTACGGAGAAAAGCAGATGCGCCGTGCTGCTGCCGAAGAGGAGTGGGAACTTCGGTTGAGTCAGAAGATGGATATCCGTTTTGCGCAGCGTTTCAGCCTGAAAATGAATGTTGGTGAGATGGTGATGATCACCGCCACCACCAAGGACGAAGGAAGCCTCGGGGACCGATTTTTCTGCCATCAGGACCGGGGATTGAAAAAACAACGGATTCTGATCATCCGCGTCGTGGATTCAGGCCAATCTGCTGCGAGCCTCGCCCGCTAGTCCCTGCTGATCCCGTGCCTCGGCAAGCTGCTGTTCGTCAAGAATCCGCACGCCGGGTGGAAAAATCACACGGCACCGTTTCCCTTTACCGGAAACATGCTGCACAACCACCTGCTGACCCTCGACCAGAATCGTGAAGGTTGACCCCTTCACTGTACGCATACCCATCTGTTTTTCCTTATCTTTGGATCTTTCTTCGCAGCAAAATCTTGTTTGATTTTACCGAAAACGATGTATTATTTCAAATCAACCACAACAGCAATTCAGGTCAATCTCATGAGATCTCAACCCTGGCGCGACGGGCGCAACCGAGCTTCAGACCTCTTCAGACCTCTTCAATTTTGTAATCGGTAGAGACTAACTTGAGGTGATAGCGACAACCCTTCACCGAGAAAAAGAAGTCCCCCGGAATACAGGTTTCACCACCCAGCGCTGCATCGACCTGTGGTATGACAACTCGCCCCGCAGCGTCCGTTGCAGATTCAACCAGCCACTCAGCGAGATCAGACTGATGTCGCTGAAATCGTTGCCACTCCCTCGCAGCAGGCTCCCATTCGGTACGACAGACCCTCAGCTGTGCTTCCAGTTGAACAATCCGCTGCTGACTTTCCCCAAGCTTTTGCTGCAAAACATCTTGCGGCGTGAAGACCAAGGAATCCATGACGACTCTCGCCAAAAAGAAAAGAATTTAAAATCACCAAAAACTCTTTCAGAACCTTCAATTTGTTTTGAAGTTTTTTTAAATATAATAAATCGAATCATTTTTGTCAACTGAAAAAATCGGAGATATTTGCCTTGCTCTGTTCATCAGTTATAATGTAAAAAGTGTTGAGACGTTTCGGCTTATCAACGTGATGTTCATTGATTTGAAAAAAGGAACCCGAGAAGTGCCAGTCAAGTACGAACCCAAATCTGTCGACGTCGTCACCAGTACCGCCGATTCCCTGAAAAAGGCAACTGAGCAACTGACACAGGTTGCTTTTGAAATGCAGCAGCACAACATGAAACAAGCCCTGTTCCCTTGGACGCAACGTCAGTGGGACTGTCTGGATGTCATCATCACACTGGCAAATCAGTGTTTGGCGGTTCTCCCTTCGCAAATTGTTGCCAAAACCCAGAATCGCCCCTCGCAGTATGAGGTCATGCAGAAGCGGTCCCGACGTGATGGCGTTTTGCGTAAGCCGAGCGCCAGCGTTGACGGTAATGGAGCAGCCAAAAAACGGGGACGCCCGAAAAAGGCTGCGAAATAACTTGCTTCGTCGATTCGTAGGTTTTCGGCCCGCTACAGTTCTCGTGGTTGGGCCCGAAACCTCGAGCAGGGGAATTGAGTCCGTGAATTTGGGTCGAACCGGGTCGAGTCCCCCTCCGCAAAATTTGTCGTGATGACGAGGCGATGAATCGTAAAAACGATTTCAACGTCGATTCCAATTGACCAGAGTTCGACGAGACTCGAGAACTGCTGGGGTAACCGAGATGCAAATCAATCGACCAACCCTGACAACCCTGGCAACCCGAAGCAGGCCCGAAGTTGTTATGAGTACGATGCCTGCCTCGTTGGCCGCATTATCTGAGGTCGAATCGGAACTCAATTTGCGCGAAATCGAAGCGGTAAAACGAATTCTCTTTTTCGATGGCGTGTGCGGATTGTGTCACTGGTCGGTCGATTTTGTCCTCATACGCGATCTCAACGGCAAAATTCAATTTGCCCCCTTGCAAGGGGAGACCGCGCGCTCGCTGCTCGCACCCGCTGAGATTTCCCAATTGAATTCGGTCGTCTTTTGGAATGCGGGACGCGTTGATCGAAAGTCATCAGCCGTTGTCCGCGTGCTCTGGCAATTGAGTCTGGGCTGGCAATTGGTTGGCACACTTCTGTGGCTGATTCCGCTCCCTCTCCGTAATCTCGGCTATGATCTTGTCGCACGTAATCGGTACGCCTTGTTCGGCAAAAAGCCCTCTTGCCGCGTACCCCGACCTGAAGAACGAATCCGATTTCTTCCCTGACCCCCGTTGATCGATGCTCCATGAAATTTGAATTTTCGCAGGTTGGGCGCAAGTTAACCGGCCACAGCGGCATCTTGGAATTGATGGAAGATCTGGGTCGGGCAATGACCGATCATCCCGAAATTCTGATGCTGGGCGGGGGAAATCCGGCCGCCGTCCCAGCCCTGCAAGAGCGATGGCGGACGCGAATGCAAGAATTGCTGAGCGAGCCTGCCGAGTTCGATCGGATGCTGGGAAACTATGATCCTCCCCGAGGAAACCCACGGTTTCTTCAGGCTTTGGCAAGTCTCTTAAAACGTTCGTTCGGCTGGGATCTCCATGAAGAGAATCTCGCCGTGACCAACGGCGGTCAAACTGCATTTTTTTACCTCTTCAATCTGCTCGCCGGACGATTTGAGGGTCAGCGGCACCGCAAAATCCTGCTGCCACTCTGCCCCGAATACATCGGCTATGCCGATCAGGGGATCGACGACGAGATGTTTGTGGCCTGCCGCCCGGAAATTACCTGGCCTGACGGGCCTGAATCGCGGATTTTCAAATATCGGATTGATTTTGCTGCTGTCGAAGCCGCTTTTGATCAACATGACATTGCCGCCATCGCCTTATCCCGTCCCACGAACCCGACGGGAAATGTTCTGACGGATCACGAAATCGAGACACTGGCCGAGATCGCCGCAAAACACAAAATCCCCTTAATTATCGACAATGCATACGGAGCCCCTTTTCCCGGTGTCATCTTCACCGAGGCCAAGCCTTTTTGGGCCCCACATGTGATTATGACGCTCAGCCTCTCGAAACTGGGATTGCCAGGTACGCGAACCGCCGTCGTGATTGGTCCACAGCAGATCACATCGGCCATGGCTGCCATGACGGCGATCAGCGGGCTTTCGAACGGAAATATCGGTCAACAACTGGTACGTCCCCTGATTGAATCGGGTGAAATTCTGGAACTGGGGCCACGATATCTTATCCCGTTCTACGCCGAAAAGAGTCGCCTGGCGCAGGGCTGGATCCGTGAATTCTTTACAGAAGCCCAAGTCGACTGGGCTTTGCACGCCAGCGAAGGGGCCTTCTTTCACTGGCTTTGGCTCAGAGGCTTGGGAATCAGTTCCCGCGAACTTTATGCGCGACTCAAAGCCCGCCAGGTGTTGATCGTTCCTGGCGAGTATTTCTTTTTTGGGCTGCGCGAGGATTGGTCACATCAGCACGAATGTCTGCGGCTGAATTTCTCGCAGCCTGCCCATGTCGTCCGCGAAGGCCTGCGAATCATCGCCGAAGAAGCCGCTAAGGCCCGCAGAATCTCAGCAAAACCGGGATTGACAGTCTGACGAATTTGGCACAGATTCCGCCCGGAATCGATCACGCCTTAAGTTTGTCCTTTTTACTGCGAATCCTCGGCCCACATGAGCGTTACCTGCTCAGTCACCACACCGGTCTCACCTCCGACGTGTCGACCCAAGACACTGTCACGGGGGAGTGGCGCGCTGGCACTGGGGATTCGTATCGCCGGGGCCGGGGGAATGTTCCTCAGCCAGATCGTCCTCGCACGCAGCCTGGGTGTCACGGCGTTCGGCGAATATTCTCTGGTCATTGCCTGGCTGCAAGTGCTGACCGTCGTCGCAAAACTTGGCCTGGACAATTCGTCTTTACGATATGTTTCCGAATATGTCACCAAAAATGATCTCGGTCGGCTACACCGTTTTCAATGGGAGGCCCTGCGGGCCTCCCGGTGGGCCAGTCTGGCTGTGATGCTTGGCCTGATCACCGTCGCCCTCTTCTCTTGGCGTTCGCTGGGTGAGGGAGTGGCCCCTTGTCTCATTGTGGTCGCCTTCATGATTCCGCTGGTCGCCATCCGGCAGATTCAAGAGGCGAGTTTGCGAGGGATTGGGTTGCTGTTCGAGAGTCAGATCGGCACGGTGGTTTGGCCCTGGACCCTCTGCCTGCTCGCAGTACTCGTCTGGCAGACAACCCTCTTTCCGATGACTTCACTGGTGGCAACTTCGCTCCATTTTCTCGCTGTCACCGTCGTCTTCCTGATGGTGTTGACCTTCTCGCGGAGGTCGGTCCTCAGGCAAGCTGGCGATTCACCAACGGGGATTGATTCCTGCCGCCCGCAGTGGACCCATACGGCCCTCGCCTTTCTGCTCGCAGAAATTTTGATCGCGTTCAAGGGCCGGGCCAGCGTGGCACTGGCGGGGATGCTGCTGGATCGGGATGCGGTGGGATTGTACGGGGCGATGGAAAAGTTTGCCGACGTTTCGATTTTGGTGAGCCAGTCACTGGGGCTGGTGATCGCCCCCCAATTTGCCTCGCTTTACGCGGCGGGGCGTTATGCCGACATGCGCCGCCTGATGTGGCAGGGGCAGATTCTGGGGCTCTCGACGACTCTTCCCGTCGCCTTTGCCGTCGCCTTTTTTGGTGACTCGATCTTTTTGTTGTTGGGGCCCGGTTTTCGCGAGGGCTGGGGGGTGCTGATCACATTGCTCTGTTCGGCCTGTATTGCCGCGTTTTCAGGACCAGCGGCTTATGTGCTGCAAATGACGGGGCGAGAGCGCACGATGCTGGTAATCACCGCAGCCAGTGCAGCCACAAATATTTTGCTCAGTCTGATGCTCATGCGTGTTTACGGCCTGCTCGGGTTGGGAATGGCGCAGATGGCAACCAGTTTTGTCTGGATGGTGGGAGTTCGCTGGAGTTTATCTCGGCATCCGGTCTGGCAGCAGGTCGCGGCTGACGCCGCACGCCATCCGGGTGATGGTCCGCAGGAGGTGTCTCGATGAGGGTGCTTTGGCTGTGGATCCTCAGTGGGATTGTGGTTTGGCCGGTTCATTCGACCATCGCGACGGTGGGTGACAAACCGATCGATATGATGCTGTCGGATATGCTGTTCCTGATCCTGCCGATTGCCTACCCGTTCATTCGCTCAAAGCCGACCCCCGCTCAGTGTGCCGCAGCGAAGGGACCGATTCGCTGGTACAGTCTGACTCCGACTCTTGCTTTGATCTTTGTGATCTTCGTCACCGCCGAAGCGGCGATTGGCCTGGGGTTATCCGGAGAAACCGTACGGATCTTCTCGGCCTTTAAGCTCGCCAAGCCGGTTGGATTTGTGCTACTTGGTCTGTTGCTTGGTTCCTGGAGCGATCCGCTGGAATTCATCGACATTTTCAGTCGGTCGTTTGCGGTGATTGTCGGCCTGACGTTCTTCTTCACGATCACGGATCCAAGTTTCCCCCTGGGGGAATGGGGCAAGTATCTTTTCCAGTTTGAATTGAGTGGTTATCCCAATACACCTATGACTTTCTATGGGGTGCTGGTTCCGCTCATGATTGCGGCAGCCGATACGTCTCGCTCGCGTGCGATTCGGCTGATTGGCTGGGGCTTGGCCGGGGCGGCGACCTTGATCATTCTGGGTTCCATGTCACGTTCATCGGCCATGGCCCTGTTTTTCGGTACGGTGATTTACCTGGCAACGACCGGTCGACAGGCGTTTCTCGTCGGCTGTTTCATGGTTTTATCCGTGCTCAGCATTGTCGGTTTTGGTCTCTTTTCGGCGTTGCAGGAAACGCAGGTCGTTGAGGTGTTGACCGAGCGGATCCAGCATCGTGTGGAACGGAGTACCGAACAGGATGACCCGTCATCGGGTCGCTATGAAATCTGGCAATTTACTTTGGAGCTTTGTGCCGAACGGCCGATTTTCGGCTTTCTCTTCGAGTCATTCTCGCGCTATACAGGGGATGTCGATACGCCGCATCAGCAATATCTCGAAGTCCTGTATAAGTGCGGCGGCCTAGGGCTGTTGCTCTATTCGTGGATTCTGATCAGTTGCCTGACGATCACCAGGCGGCTGTTAAGGCTCACCCTGCGGGGATCCCCCAACTGGCATCGGCTTCACGCCATGTTCGCGATGATGATTGCGGTGATGCTGGGAAATCTGACCCAGCCGAACCTGACTTATTCGCTCACCGGAAATATGGTGTTTTTGTTATTTGGCTGTCTCTGCAGTTCTCGTGCGGTCGTCTCTGTCTCACAGGTGGCCGGACCTGCCGTCCGCCGTTTGCAACCGCGCGTGCCGATTCCCCAGCGTCGAGTCGCCGCCTGAGGCGAGCTCTCGCGGAACCCGTGAATTTTTGAGAGGATGACGAATGGAATCAAACGTGAATACGGCTGCCACACCCGCGCTGGCCTTAACGAAGCCCAATCAATCGATCCCCCTGTCACATGTCGATCATCTACGCACCCAGTTCGAAAGCATTCGTCGCCAACCCGAACTGGCCAAAGATCTGGACTGTTTTGCACCGGGAGGCTCGCTCCATTCGATTCATTACATCGCGAACGCGCACGGCGTCCACGTGTCACGCTGGCTGAAGGTCCTGGCACACACTCAGGCAAACATTGCGATCTCGACAGCCAACCCACTCCCAGCGTACGCCAGCGACTATGTCTCGGCCGAACCGGTGTTACCCCGCTGGCTGAAGATTCCGATGGTGCTGCGTTATGCGTTAAGCGGTCTGGTGCTCCGAATGACTCGTGCGCGTTCCTCGAGGGGGCTGGTCCATGCCCATTGTGCCTCGGGAAATGGTTTGGTGGCTTGGCTAAGCGGCCAACGCTACGTCATCGGGACTTACGGCTCGGAAATCTACGCCGCCAAGCAGCGTGGATGGATTTATTGCTGGTTGATGAAACAGATCCTGCAAGGGGCAGAAACGATTTCGGTCGGTTCGACCGAAAGCACGAAGATTCTGGTCGAACAATTTCAGATCCCACCAGAACGGATTTACTTCTTCCACCTCGGATACGACGATACGACCTTTCGGCCGCTCGAACGTTCGCAGCGAATGCAATTGCGACGTGAACGGCAGTTGCCGGAGAATGAACCGATCTGGGTGGTGAACCGCCGCTCCACTCCGCACTACCGCACACAAGAAGTCGCCCAAGGCTTTCTCGAATACTGTCAACAGGGTGGTGCCGGTCGGTTAGTGTTGATCAGCGGTGATCACACGCCTGAGTACACGCAATCAATCTGCGAATTGATTGCGTCGCACGCGGCGGGTCACCGAGTCGTGGTTGTCGATCGGATGCTCTCGGCCAAAGAACTTGCCTCGTGGCTCCAATTGGGTGATTTCAGTATTTCAGTCCCGAAAACCGATAATTTTTCGATTTCGACACTCGAATCGATGGGATGCGGAACGACTCCGATTCTGGCCAATCTTGAAGGCTACGAACTGCTCCGTCCGTGCCAGCCGGTTCGCTGGATGACAGACTTTGCCCCGAGTGACTTTGCGACGGTGTTCGCGGAAACTGCGGCGGTCTGGCCGCTGCAGCTCGAGTCGCAAAGAAGGGAATGTCACCAGTTTGCCCAAAATGGCTTTTCAACCGAATGGGCCATTCGTGCCATTGCCGCGTTCTATCTCGGCACACCCCTGCGACAGATGGAGTCTCTGCAACGTGCTGCTTGAACGAATTGTGCGGAAGCACGCTTTATAGACGTGATTTTCTTGCATTTTGTCACCCGAAACCGATAGTCTAGACGGGACAACTCGCCGGAAGCGTGCTCAAACAAAATCTGCTGGCGGGTCCCTGATCGCGTTGTGTAAGGGTGAGTCTCGTGCAAAAACCAGCCTTGGCCGCAATGACAGACGGTTCGATAAACGGGGCGGTCTCTCGTCGGGGCCTGCTGCAGCTAACCGGGGGAACTGCGGCGACTGCGTTGTGGTCGGGCCTGTCACAGGCCGCAGTCGCACAACCGACCGCTTTCGCGAAGGCTCGTTCGGTCATCATGATCTTCAATTGTGGCGGCCCCAGTCACATCGATCTGTGGGACCCCAAGCCCGAAGCGGGTGCTGCAGTGCGGGGTCCATTTGCCCCGATCGATACCAACGTCGCAGGGATCCAGGTAACCGAACTGTTGCCGAGGCTGGCCCGAATGGCGGATAAGCTGGCGATTTTGAGATCAGTCAATCATTCGCAGGCGAGTCACAACGCGGGGATGTACTGGTCGACGGTCGGTCGTCCCTATCGGATCGACAGCACGCTGATCAACCCCACTGCAACCGATCATCCGAGTCTGGGTACGCTGGTCGGCTGGCTGGCTCGAAAAGATGGCTACAGCAGTGGTGTCCCACCGTACGTGATTGCCCCCTATCCCCATTGTGACAGCACGGTCTATTTGACCCCTGGCCAGTTTGGTGGCTGCCTGGGGATGCACCATGATCCGCTGGTTCTCGACGCTGACCCGAACGCGGTCGATTTCCAAATGCGAAATTTGAAGCGGGATGCGAGCCTGACGGTGGACAAGTTCCGCGAACGACTTGGTTTACTGGATCAGCTCAATCGTCATGGATTATCGATCAACTCGACCGCCGCCGCCGAGATGGATCTCTTTCAGTCGCAGGCGGTAACGATGGTCACATCGGACCAGGCCTCGAAGGCCTTCGACCTGTCTCTGGAATCACCGCAGTTGCGTGATCGATATGGTCGCCACACCTGGGGACAGTCGCACCTTTTGGCAAGACGTCTGGTGGAATCGGGGGTCCGTTTTGTTTCGGCGGTGAACGGCCGCAGCATCATCTGGGATACGCACAAAGAGAACTTCAGCCGGATGCAAAAGAGTCTTGTCCCGCCGATGGAGCAGGCGTTTGCCACGTTACTGGATGATCTCGAATCGCGTGGGCTGCTCGACACGACCCTGGTAATCTGGACGGGTGACTTTGGCCGGACGCCAATCATCAACAAGGATGCAGGCCGAGACCACTGGCCGCAGTGCTATTCGGTCGTGCTGGCAGGGGCTGGAATCCGGGGTGGTCAGGTTGTAGGGCAATCCGATAGTACGGGCTCGTATCCCCATGCCCGTCCGATCTCGCCAGCGGACATCAACGCGACGATCTTCACGGCGCTCGGGTATGACCCGAAAAGCATCACCTACAAAATGGCCGACGGACGTCCGATCCCCCTGTCGGAAGGGAATCCGATCCGCGAGATTTTATGAACCTTGTCGTCGAGTGATTTCCTCTTCCCTGATCACAATCTGCGAG
>CAMBQP010000015.1 GCA_945869955.1 Schlesneria paludicola DSM 18645 | reverse complement strand
GGCGACACCATGATTGTGGAAAGCGGCCCTGCGCGAATCATCGAGGTCAACGCCGAAGGAAAAATCCAGAAACAGATTGCCCTGAAAGTCGAACACCATAACGCCCATACCGATACCCGACTCGCCCGCAAACTGGACAACGGCCATTACCTGGTCGCCCACGAAGGGGAAAACAAAGTCGTCCGCGAATATGACGGAAACGGCAAAGTTGTCTGGGAATACAAGACGGGAACCAAAGTCTACTCCGCAATCCGTCTCAAAAACGGAAACACCTTAATCGGCATGGGTGATGGTCATCGGGTCATTGAAGTCGACCGAGATGGCAAAACCATCTGGTCAGTGGAAGAAAAAGAGTTGCCGGGTATTACTCTCGCTTGGGTCACCATGGTAGAACGACTGGCGAACGGCAATACTTTGATCGTCAACTGCCACGGGGGTGAGAACAATCCCCAAGTGATTGAAGTCGACCCTAACAAAAAGGTTGTTTGGACTTTCAAAGACTTCCGAAGGTTTGGCAACAGCCTCCCCGTGGCGAAAATTATTGAGTAGTCCTGATCACCTCACGCCACGATGAAATCCCGCACGAAGCTCGTGAGCGAATTGACGGACTTGGATTCGAGCAACTCGGCAGACTGAACCGAGCTCACTTCCTGATCAGCCTGAGTTGACAGCGCACTGTCAATTTGGGCGGCCAGGTGATTTTCGGTATCGGCAATGCAAATATTCGGGCAGCGGTTGAAGTGGCGAACCGTGGCAAGTTGATGCTCGTTGCGGGTTTCACCGAGCGAGGCTAGGCGCGGCATGACCACTAATCGCTTTTGCAGTTGAACGGCAGTGATGATGGTCCCCATCCCTGCATGAGAGACAACGAGGCTTGCTTGCTCGAAAGCTTTTTTGTAGTCGCGTGGATTAAGGAAGTCGATCGATTCACAATTTTGGGGCCGGAATCCCCCAGGGCCGATCTGGGCCAGCACCCGCAGCCCCTGGTCATTCTTCCCAGCCCATTCATCGAAGGCTCGAACCAGACGATCACAGGATTCGCTCCCCACCGTCAAGAACACGAACGGAATGCCACTCGAATCTGACTTCAGCACGGAATGATGACAAATCGAAGGTTTCCGGAAAGAGGCCAAAGTCCAATTGAGTCCCCGCGGAATGACCGCCAAGAATTCCGAGCAATGGCTGACAACCTCATTCATCAGAGCGAAAAACCCGTTTCGGCGGCGACTTTCGCTAAAAACTTGATCCTTGGACAAAATCACAGACACTTTTGCTCTCCAGGTTTTCTCGAAACTCACGATCAAGGCCAACATCTTGGCAGCTGAACTCTGACTTCTGGGCCACTTGAGTGTGTTTGCTGTAGTTTCTCTCGGGCGAACCTCGGCTAGAATGCACTCAAACTTACACTCGCAAACCGTCGGCAGCAGACATCATCGCCATCGAAATTTTTTGGGCACAAAATTTTCGATTCAGAAGAAATCGTAAACAGGGAGGGAAAACCCCACTTTTTTATGGATTCAAAGATGTGATGGCCCCACAAATCGCTTCAGATCTACTGAAAATATCGGAAACCTCGCCTCAAACGACCCGTTGTTTTTCCGGAAAAACAACAATTGCGGTGAGCGTTGGGATGAATCCCTCGCACAATCCTGTCAGTGAAACTTTTCCGACTCTTGTGAATGCAAGCATTGCGCCCGTTTTGTGTTTTGGAACCCTTTCCGAATCTGTTCCCGTCGATTTCTGGATCCCTATCAGTTTGACAGGATGCTTTTGTGGTTTAGAATCGCGTGACCAACATGCAGGGATGCTTGTACGGAGACTCAATGCCTTTTGACGGGAGTCACTCATGTCCTTGCGAGTTTTGACGGCGCTACCGGTATTCAATGAAGAACGCCATGTCATCGATGTTATCGCCGAGGTTCGAAAGTATTCTGCGGATATCCTGGTGATTGACGATGGCTCAAGCGATGGAACTTCTGAGCTTCTGAAGCCGATGCGTGATGTTTCGGTCCTGCGCCATCAACAGAATCAAGGATATGGTGCGGCTCTTCGTACCGCATTCACCTACGCGCTTGCCGGACAGTATGACGTTGTGGTCACAATCGACTGTGATGGACAACATCAGCCCGCTTTAATCCCCGAAATGGCCGCCGCGGTCTTCAACCAAGAGGACCAGCCTGCTGATATCATCTCGGGAAGTCGATACCTCAAGGTTTTTCCAGGAGCCAGTGAGCCTCCCCTCGAACGTCGGAAAATCAATCTCCAAATTACCAGCTGGCTAAATCATCAGTTTTCACTGAACTTGACCGATGCCTTTTGCGGTTTCAAAGCCTATCGCGTCGACTCCTTGGCGCGACTGCGGATCACCGAAATCGGTTATGCGATGCCGTTGCAATTGTGGGTTCAGGCCGCAGCACAAAAAATGAAGGTGGTCGAGTTTCCGGTTCCGCTCGTGTACCTCGAAGAAGAACGCTCATTCGGTGGATCATTAGATATTGCTGCCAAACGATTGGCCTATTACCAGGAAGTTCTGGACCGAGAAATGGCATCACTGCAACTAACACAGACAAAGCCTAGCGAATTCACTCCGCTTTCCGGACATCGCCCGCTCGCATGCTCCGCGAACTGAACTGAATTGCGAACGGAACTGACTTGGAAACGAAACTGGGGGCTACGATCTGCTCGACATTCAGTCCTGCTCTCGACGGAAACCACTTCTCTTTTCGCATGGGATTCCCTTCTCACCGGTTCTGCTGACCGGTGAGATACTGCTCCGAGGCCCATACAGGCTGTTCCGTTTCAAAAACCATCCGCTCTTTGTTGAGTGGATGTGTAAACGCGATTCGTTGTGCCAAAAGGCAAAACAGCGGACCTGTAGCGGGGACCGTTTGGATCTCGCCGAGGATTTGGTCCGGCAAATAGGTCGCATCGCCACAAATTGGGTAGCCGAGCGACCAGAGGTGAACTCGAATCTGATTCGTTCGCCCGGTCCGAGGTAGGACTTCCAGCAAACTCGTCCCATCTGCAAAGCGTTTCACTACGTGGAAATCCGTATGAGCGGGAAGGCCTTCCTCGGGATCAATCTGGCGTGAGCCTGCGCGGCCTGCTTCATCGGAAATCGGCAAATGGCACGAGAAATGGTCCAGCAGGGGGACTCCCTGAACTCTCGCCAGATAGCCTTTTTCAATTTCATCAGGACCACCAGGCTCAAATTGCTGTTGCAGGCGTTTGGCAAAGTGCTTGGTTCTTGATAAGAGCACCAGGCCGGTGGTGTTGGCGTCCAGGCGATGAGCCGGCCGGGGATTTTGTGGTCGATACACCTGACCTAACAGGTATTGCAGGGTATTTCGGCTGAAGCGGCCACAGGGGTGCATGGGAAGAGGGGCGGGTTTGTTCACCACGATGATCGCTTCGTCTTCGTAAACGATCTGAATCGCCGTATTGACTTCCGGTTCGCGGATGCCGGGAAGCAGATGAATCAGTCGATCTCCCGCTCGAACGATCGATTCGGCCCCGAGGATTACGACCGGATCGGTCTCGGCCAGCGATCCACCCGGTTTTTGTTTTTTGCGACGTGAAGCCGAACTTCGTTTGCGCAGTCGACCCTCCTGGCAGGCTTGCTCCCACTCCTCGCGAGGAACCTGCCCCAAGACCCCACAGAGAAAATCGAGTAAAGTATGGCCATCGAACTCGGCCGAAACATTCAGTGGTCGCGGGTTGTCATACGGCTGGCTGCCAGGCAGGGGTGTCGAGATCCTTCGCAGCGCGGCATGCCGTTCGACGAGGATCCTGGCCCGGTTTTCTTCGCTCGTACGGAAACAATAAGGACACGATTTCGCCTCGACAAACCGCGGGTCCCGCTGATCTTCAGGGGTCAGGGGTGTCTGGCAGGCGTAGCACTGGGCCGCCTCGGATTCGTGCAGACTCGGGTCCACGCCGACCCGCTTGTCGAAGACAAAACAGTCACCGTCATAATGGGCAGAACCACATTCCTCAAAATACTTGAGGATTCCCCCATCGAGTTGAAAGATTTGTTCGAACCCTTCCCGTTGCATAAAGGGCCCGGCTTTCTCGCAACGAATCCCCCCCGTACAGAACATCACAATTGGCTGTTGCTTCAGCTCGACCGGAAGTTGCCGAACCGCCTCGGGAAACTGGCGAAAATGATCAATATCGAGCGTCACCGCCTGATGGAATGTACCCAGCTGGATTTCGTAATCGTTGCGGGTATCCAAGAGCGTGACTGCCCGCCCTTCATCGAGCCATCGCTTCAGTTCCTGAGCCGAAAGTTTAGGAGCCGGCGCGTGAACTGGGTCGATTCCTTCGACGCCGAACGAAATAATTTCTCGTTTGATTTTGACCAGCATCCGCTGAAATGGCTGCTCATCACTTTCACTGACCTTGGGTGTCAGCCCGGCCAAACCAGGTATGGCCCGCAATTCCGCCAGTAACAAACTGATTTCCGCTTCCCCCCCCGCAACGAACAGGTTGATCCCTTCGGTACTCAGCAGGATCGTCCCTTTGAGTTGCCAAACTTTGCATTGCTCAATTAAACGATCGCGCAGAGGCTTGAGTTCCGTGAGCGAGGCAAATTTGTAGGCCGCGATATTCGTGATGATTGGCATGGAATTGGTTCGAAAAAACGTCGGAACTTGGAGAGCGGAAACCACCGCTGACATTGTCAAACTTTAACGATTGCGGCGTCTCGTCCTGTCACACCGCAGCAATTGGCCAGAGTGTAGCGAAAGTGTCGAAGAATCAGCACGCTACCCACCCAGAGCTTGGGGAAATTACAGTTATCAACGGCCATTCCTGCCGGTTTGCATCTCAGGAATCGTGTTGGAACCAACTCCATCGGGCGGGTGCAGAGATTGAATTGCCTCCGGCGATGGCGTTCGCTCGCTTGTCGGGGAAAAACATGCAAATCAGACTGAGTTAGACGGGGGTAAATGTGCAAAACAGCAGCCGGACAACCATGGTCGGGTCTCTCTTGACCTTCTGCACGCTGATGCCCCTGTTGGAAACACGCGAGATAGTGGCACAGGTCGAGAACTCGTTGGTTTCTGCCCCGGCATCTTCGGCAGAAGTCATTCAGTTGGTCGCGGCTGAAACCATTCCCGCCAACGAGACAACAGACCCAGTCCTGCAATTACTCGACCGCGCCATCGAGACCACTGGCAAGCGAACGCTGACCGCGAATTCGCATTCACCCTGGCAGATTTTCCACAGTATTCTCGCGATGCGTGAAAATACGGAAGTCCGATTGGGGAATCAAAAGGTCAATGCCATCCAGTGGCTCTCAACCGCCGAGCCTCAATTTGACAATCAGCCATGGCTGCTGCTGACCCCGCACGGAGCAAAATTTCACCCCTATACGCGAATTTATGCTTTTGAAGGACATCCCGCCCAGTTTCTGGCGCTGTTGTCGCAGTCAAATTTACCGATGGATCACCAGTTTCATGTGCAGGGAAAAGTGGTGTCCTTGAATGATTTGGTGAATAACACCATGAAAGAGGTCAACACGAAAGAAGAAGTAACCTGGGTCCTCTGGGCTTTACAGCATTTTCTCTCGTCTGATGCGACCTGGACCAATCAGCTCAACGAGACCTGGAGCATCGAACGACTGGTGCAGATGGAATCGAATGCTCCGGTGGTGGGGGCTCCGTGTGGTGGCAATCATCGTCTGTTCGCGTTAACGCGCACCCGTGACAAGTACCTTGCCAGCGGGGGTCGCTTACGTGGTGCATGGTTTCAGGCAGATCAAAAGATCAAGCAACATATCGAACTGGCCCGCTCGCTCCAGAATGGGGATGGCTCGTTCTCGAGTGACTCTTACAAGGGGCCTGGCCATACCCCCGATGTCAATAAACGCTTCAATACCACCGGGCATACCATGGAGTTCCTTTCGATCAGCCTGCCAAAAGAACGGCTGAATGAACCCTGGGTTCGCAGTGCGATCTGGATGCTGTCGCGCGAGCTCATCATTCATCGAGATACGAAAATCGATTGCGGACCGCTGTTCCACTCGTTGAATGCACTCATCCTTTACCGCGAGCGAATTCGGGCCAATCAAGCTCCTACGGAAATCGCCGTCCCGACGGAATCACTGGCCCGAAAAACTCCAGCAACTTCATCCGAGGTCTCGTCTCCAAGCAATCCGCTGGTGATCAGCACGCCAAAGCCGCCACAGACGGTCCTCGAACCGAAACAAGTTGCGCAACGAACAGAGGATCTCAAACCCTCCTCGACTCCGGAACTCAAAGCTGTTCCGATGCCGATTGCCGAGCCGATTGTCATCCCCGAAACAAAAGCCGAACCGACTCAACCCGCAGCACCGGAATTGCCAATTCCTCAGGCCCGAATCTCCAGCCCCAATCCGTTGAGGTCGGTCTCAATTCGTCCCCCATTAGGACATTTGGAAAAAACCAAGAATCCTTTACCGCGAATCGATCCTGCGAAACTGTCAAACGTTGGACAACCCGCCTCGACGCAGAAATTGGCCGAGCCACCACAGCTTGCCCGCCAGGATTCTCGTACCACTGCACCACCGGCACTGTTGCCAGAACTTTCTGCCAAGCCGCTGGTGATCGCGATCCCCATGAATCTGGTGGAAAAACTTCAACCGGGTTCGCTACCGCCGCGTGAACCCGTATTTGAGAAACCTCTGGCAGATCTCAATTCAGCGACGACAGATCCAGATCCGACGAGTGTCCCCATTGAGTTTCCTGGCATCGATTTCGAAGCCCCCGCCTCGGCTCTCGAACCGGCCAATCCCTGAGTCCTCGTTCGCGGCCACGCACAGGGGAGAGACTCAATCCGGAAAGACTCAATCCGGAAAGACGATGCGAGGTCTGATGCGTTGTTCCTGAAAATCCGCCTCCCCCATCCCCAGTAGCTGACCATCCACTCCAACGAGTGCGATCCGAGTTTCTGCTGGGGGACTGGCAGTCGCCGGCAAAAAGCCAGCAGGCAATTCGCCCGGCAGCGATTCGCCCCTCAAGCGACCCAGCGAGATCCCCTGCCCTCGTCGAACGGCAAGCACTTCGTCAGGACTGAGGAATCGCTGGGGGAGGTGTTGAACCAGATTGATCGCTGGCTGCAGATTGGCGGCCAAATTGTCAAGCGTCAATTGGTCCGCAGCAATCGCCGCGGATGACAGAAACGGACCGACCCCCAGTCGACGCAAATCGGTCATCAATGCCCCACACCCCAATCGGGCCCCCAGATCCCGCGCCAGTGAGCGAATATAGGTGCCACTCCCACATTCAATGTCGAGCTCCAGCGCCGGTGCTTCAAAGTTCACAATCCGAATCGCAAACACATCGACTGGTCGCGCTTGTAATTCAACCACCTCGCCACGCCGCGCCAAATCATAGGCACGCTCACCCTGCACATGAATGGCGGAAAATTGCGGTGGGACCTGCTGAATCCGCCCGACAAACTGGGGAAGCAGCCCCTCGAGATCACCGAGTTTGACTCCGGTCCAGTCCCCCCCTTGAGTGACCTGGCCTGTAATGTCGTCGGTATCACTCGACTGCCCCAGGACAAATCGGGCGAGATACCGTTTGCGTCCTTCCTGGGCCAGGCTGATCAGTCGCGTGGCATTGCCAACACAGACGACAAGCACCCCCGTTGCCAGTGGGTCGAGTGTCCCGGCATGCCCCACTTTCGCTGGCCGAACAAGTCGCACCACACGATTGACCACATCCCGAGAGGTGAGACCAATCGGCTTGTCGAGATTGAGAACGCCGCAAAATTTCATCAAATTCGAATTTCTTAAACACCCGGTGTCAGCAATAATTCGGGTAATGCTGCAGAACGTGAGCCTGCCAGCGGCGGGTTATCAGCCGAGCGAAACGTAAAGACCGCTGAATACTTCGTTTCTTTCTGCGTATTGCGACTGGCCGCGTGCAAGGTCCGACAATGAAAGAACACGACGTCTCCAGGACCTAATTCCACCAATGTCTTCCTGGCAATCAACAGTTGATTTTCTGGCAAATCCGCACGAAAAAACAGTTCCTGATCCAGACGACTCGGATCAAGAGACAATTGATGCGAACCGGGGATGACTTGCAGGCACCCATTTTCCGCAGTCTCGGCCCCGAGCGCGATCCAAATATTGATCAATTCCGGACGTTGAAACGACCAATACCGAATGTCCTGGTGCCAACCCGTTTCGCTACTGTATTTCGGCTGCTTCGTCATGATGCAGTTATGATGAGCCAGCGGACAGACCACCCGTGGACCCAATAATTGCTTGAGACGATTCAAAACTTCAGGACGGATCATCCACTCCAGGAACAGGAAACTTCGACTATGAGCCTGTTTCAGTCGTCGAATAGTCCTTCCCCCTTCTGCCTCGAGGGAAATCGGTGCACCGGGATATTTTAAATCCGCTTCGTATTCGATCGGCTCGATGTGATCACGAAGTCCAAGCTCCGTAACGCGGCGCATGGCCTGGATCTCGGCCGGACTGACCAGGTTACGAACGATCAGAAATCCGTCACGCTGAAATTGTTCGACCTCGGTCGGACTCAATTGCAGCGCAGGGGAAACAGGCGAATCAGACTCCACTGGAAAAAACTCCCTTTCAGAACAACTCAAACAAATCCAAGATCGCCGAGCCAACCAGCTCGCAATCGTCCTCCATGATCACTTTTGATCGGTGGTTGATGGGGACCACCCAAAATCTCTACCGGACGACGCCAGCAGAATTCCGGCTACCGACACACGCATCCTACGCCAGCATACTACGCCGGCAAAATCTGCGAGCAGACATCCCATCCGCGAGGGGAACACTCATCCTTTGATGTCGTATTCCTTAATCTTGCGATACATCGTCCGTTCGCCAATTCCCAACAGGTGGGCCGCCTCTTCCCGTCGTCCGCCGGTGATTTCCAAGGCACATTGGATGTAGTACTTTTCGATTTCTGTCAGCGGTCGACCAATCAGCGAATCAGCCCCATGCAGTAACCCCTGTGAATCGATGTGGTCGGGACTGAAAGCCTGCGGAACAATATCCGACGGCAGGTCATCCACATCCAGACGACCGTCTTTGTCGAGAATGATCATCCCTTCCAGAGCGTTGCGCAGTTCTCGCACATTACCTGGCCAGTCATACGCAATCAGCGCCTGTTGCGCCTGACGGGTCACAATCGGAATCGGACGATGATTGCGTGCCGAAAGCTGCTTGAGGAACGAATCGACCAATAACGGAATGTCACTGCGACGTTCCCGGAGCGGCGGCAGCTCAATCGTGACCACCGCCAAGCGGAAATAGAGATCCTTACGAAAGGTCCCCCGCTTAATCCCCTCTTGCATGTCCGCATTGGTTGCAGCAACAACCCGGACATTCACATCCATCTCTTCGTTAGCACCAATCCGCGAAACCTTGCGATCCTCCAGCACCCGCAGCAACTTAATTTGAGTCGCCATCGGCATTTCACCCACTTCATCGAGAAACAACGTACCACCATTGGCATACTCAAACTTGCCAATCCGTTTCCCAATCGCACCCGTGAATGCCCCTTGTTCGTGGCCGAATAATTCTCCTTCAAGCAGGCTTTCCGGAAGTGCGGAAATATTCAGCGGTACAAACGGCTTATTCTTACGTTCGCTGTTCTGGTGCAACGCCCGGGCCGCCAGCTCTTTACCGGTCCCACTTTCACCGAGAATCAAGACGGTGCTGTCCGTCGGCGCGACACTCCGCAACTTCTCCATCACGCGGTGCATCACCGGACTGTTCCCAATCACCCCTTCGTAACCGAACTTTTCGTCCAGGCGACGGCTGAGTTCGGCATTGTTACGCAGTAACCGCACTCGGCTGGATGCCTTTTCAACAGCATGCCGCAGTTCGGTAATGTCTAAAGGCTTGGTGAGATACGTGTGGACCCCATGCTGACCTGCTGCAACGGCCGTCTTGATCGAGGCATGTCCCGTCAGCAGAATCACTTCCGCGTCGGGAAGCTCTTCCTTCGACTTGCGCAGGATTTCCAGCCCATCGATATCATCCATCATCAGATCGGTGACGATGACATCAAATGTCTGGCTTTCAATCAGGGCGACTGCGCGCTTACCCGAGCCTGCCACAGTGCAATCGTAACCGACGCGCTGCAGACTCTCTGCGACCGCCTGCGCGTGCGCCTCATCGTCGTCAACAATCAGTACCCGGATCGAAACCCCGGAAAGATCGACTGGGGTACTTTCCTTCCCCGACATGCGCGATGCCTCGTCAAATGTCCATGTGTCACAAAAAACGTGACGCGAATGTTCGCGCGTCATTTCGGTCTCTGTACAGTTTATGCAGACAATCAGAATAAAACTACCACTCAAACACCCCAAAGACCTGCGGACGAAGAACCAATCTCCCCAGGAAGTCACAATTGGTATCCTCAGAGTCTTTCCGCCCCCCTGCCGAGATCCCGCCGAGATCCCCCCTACTGGAGGAATCGGCCAACAGCCACCCAGGTTTCCCTCTTGGTGGTCAAACCATTCCATTCCGCTCTGAATGGCCGAAATTCCTGCAGGATTCTCCGGTTGCCGGTCCCATCAAACAAGGTTGGACTGTGCAGGTGGGACCGTGCCGAGGGTGCTGCGATACCAGATCTGCTGCGGTCAGGATATGCTGCGCTCGTCCTTCCTGATTGTGACGATCAGGGTTACGCGGACGGGTGCCGGGGTGATTTCTCTTTTCCTATAAGTTCTCAGCCATGTGTGGACTGACCGGCTTTTTATCGATCGCACCGCATCTCTCGGGTGAGAGCATCGAGCCCGTTGTCAACGCCATGTCGAAAAGGTTACGGCATCGCGGGCCCGATGATGCCGGGGCCTGGTGCGATCCCTCGTCCGGAATCGCACTCGGCTTCCGTCGACTCGCGATCGTGGATCTGTCCGCGTCAGGACATCAGCCGATGATGTCCGCGTGTGGTCGGTATGTAATCGTCTTCAATGGCGAAATCTATAATCACCCCGACTTGAAAGCCGAACTCGTGGCCCTGGGGCATTCCTTTCGTGGTCGCTCGGACACGGAAGTTCTCATCGAAGGATTTGCCGAATGGGGGATCGAAGCCACCATACGGCGGACGATCGGGATGTTCGCGATTGCCCTCTGGGACCGGCAGCAGCAGGAACTGACCCTGATTCGTGACCGGCTCGGGAAAAAGCCGCTCTACTACGCAAAATTTGGCGAAACCTTGCTGTTTGCTTCCGAGACAAAAGCCTTTCGAGCCCACCCGGCCTTTCGGCCAAACGTGGATCGAGTGGCGGTTGCCGAGTTTTTACGACAATCGTATCTGTCGCAACACTCGATCTATCACCGCGTCGTCCCCCTGCAACCGGGAACGATGCTGACGATCCGGCGGAATGACGAGGGCTTCTGGTCGGAATCGACCCTGCCATCGCTCAAGCCATTCTGGAGTTTACGAGAGGTCATCACCCACGGATTGCGTCAGCCCTTTACCGGATCGTATGCCCAAGCGGTTTCCCAACTGGATGCCTTGCTGACCGATGCCGTCGGCCGACGGATGGAAGCGGACGTCCCCCTCGGGGCCTTTCTGTCCGGCGGTATTGATTCGTCGCTGGTGGTCGCACTGATGCAAAAGCAGTCTTCGCGTCCGGTCAAAACGTTTACAATGGGATTTGTCGAGGAAGCCTTTAACGAAGCCCCTTACGCCCTTCGGGTGGCACAATATCTCAAGACGGATCATACCGAGATGATCGTGACGGCAGACCAGGCGCTCGAAGTCATTCCCTTATTGCCGCACCTGTTTGACGAACCGTTTGCCGATTCGTCGCAGATTCCGACCTACCTGGTCTCACAGCTTGCCCGCCGGAATGTCACGGTCGCCTTATCGGGAGATGGCGGCGACGAACTGTTTTGCGGATACCGACGCTACTTTGAAGCGCTCGACGGATACTTTCAGACCCCTTCCACTACACCGAACCGATGGCTGCGCGCAGTGGAGTGGCTGCGGAAAATCCCCGCCGCGATCCGGACCCCCATCGGACGAATTTGTCAGTGTACGGGACGACTGCCGCCGAGACGACTGACGCGATTATTGACCCGAGTCGGCGATGTCCTGTGTGAACGAGGACCCTCGGATCGCTATCTGCGAAATTTGTCCCACTGGCGTGACCTGGATCAAGTCGTGCTGGGGATTTCTCGCCGCGACTGTGATCCGCCACAAGGTGATCCGCCGCAAGGTGATCGACAGCAGGATGATCTCTCCCCCTTTGAGACAATGGATTCGTTTTTCACCACGAATCAACGACCGACGATGGCCGGATTCACCATACCGCAACTGATTCCTGGCCGGTCCCCCGACAGCCCCCGTGAATTCCAGCAGGCCTGGCAGGCCTACGACACGGGAAATTATCTCCCGTCTGATATTCTGACGAAAGTCGATCGAGCCAGTATGGGGGTCTCGTTAGAAGCACGAACCCCGCTGCTGGATCACCGTGTGGTTGAGTTTGCCTGGTCATTGCCGCACGAATTCAAGGTCGAGGGGAGAACCGGGAAGAAAATCCTCCGCGATGTGCTGGCCCGCTATGTCCCCCGAGATTTGTTTGAACGCCCCAAAGTCGGCTTCGGAGTCCCGATCGGGGACTGGCTGCGTGGTCCACTACAAAACTGGGCCGAAAACCTGCTGAACGAGCGTCGAATTCAGCAGGAAGGCTTTTTCCAGCCTCCGTTGATTCGGCAGAAGTGGGCTGAACACCTCGGAGGACGAGCAGACTGGAGTTACCTGCTCTGGGACGTGCTGATGTTTCAAGCCTGGCTCGAAATACATCCGATCGGTGCCGACTGAGAATGGACCTCTGTCTCCGAACAACTGTAACCCTTGACGCCAGTCCAAACAGAGGACTCTGAAAAAGTGCCACCCGGCAGAGCGCGAATCGTCGAGGAAGGTTACAACCTGGAAGAATGAATCAAAGTGCGGACTTCAACTCAGCGTTTCCGGAAGCAGAACGAGTTTGGATCGACTCTTTTTCTGCATCACCGAGAAGTCGCGTCGGTCGAGTGTGACGATCCAAAGCCTTGGATGTGTTTTGGATTGGTGCTGAGATCTCCAGTCCCGCTATCGACACAGCCGACCAGCCCAGACTGTTCCGCCACATCAAAACAGGTGACGAACCTGGCATGCCGAAGGAGATATTCTTCGATCGCCTCGCGAGCGAGGTCCGATTCGGTATGTCCTATGGTTTCGACCAAGCTTTCTAGATTACGACGAAACAGTTCGGCAAGACGCACGCTCAGTCTGTCCGATGCCATAATTCACCTCTACACCTGACACGACACCATGAATGTCAGACATTCGGCAAATGGGAACAACGAACAGCCAACCGAAAGAGGAATTCGGTCACAAATCAAAAGGCCCCTGCATTGACTGCAGGGGCCTCGACTTCAGACTCGTAAATCACTGCAATTTAGAATTCACCAACAACTTCACCTGTGTTGCGTGTGGCGAGTCCGCCCAATGTCGCAGCAGAAATGTTCTCACTGATGAATTTCACAGCTCCGTCGCACATCAAAATGTGTGTGCCACCGACATGAAAGCCGTACATTTCGCTATCATTCGTGCGATTCATCGGATACGGGGCGATTGCACTCGTCATGTTGCATGGTCCGCTGGGAACGGTACAACTGGCTTTTCCGGTGAGGGAGCCATCTGTCGTGCTCCCGTCGAGGCTATATCCTCCCTGAATATCCGCCCAACCCCATCCATCCTTCACCGTCGGGACACCTGAAACCGACGCTGCGATCCCAGCTCGATACAACTGTGGTCGCCCAGCATCTTCCACCGCCATGATCGTATTCGAGGTCCCATCCGTAATTTCCGCGATACGCGTGGCAGCACCCTTCTTCAAGCCACCGTCCCACTCGTATTTGCTGGCGCTAGCTGGACTCGAGGTGTTTGTCGCCATGCCCACAGAGGGTGTGGGCAATCCATTGCTGAGAAAAAATGCGGGCCGGACTGCGTTCATGGATCCGTAATCGCAAAGTCCATAACCCGCTGTGGGCCATGGCTGACCCGCGTTTAAAATCGAAGAAACCGGAATCGACCGGCTCGAAGGGGCCGATGGACACAGGAACATCGACAGCTTGGTACTGGTTGCAGGAATGTTCCCGGGATCACTCCAGGTTAAGTTGAAATTATACAGATTGTAAAGGGGGGTTTGGTCAAAATAGGGAAGACACAATGTGGTCCAGCTCGTTTGATAAATCGTCGGCCCGGGAGGCCCCGCAAGATCAATTCGGGCAGGTGGAAACACACTATGGCTGCTTTCGTAGTTGAACAATGCGAGACCCATTTGTTTCAAGTTGTTTTTGCATTGGGTTCGACGAGCGGCTTCGCGAGCTTGCTGTACCGCTGGCAGCAATAAGGCAATTAAAACTGCGATGATCGCAATCACGACCAACAATTCAATCAGTGTAAAACCACGGGTTTTACGGTTTCCGATTCGCGCTAACATGGGCAGAGACTCCTTACGTGAAAAAACATTGACATTAAAAACACTGCAAAGCGAGATGCATCAAAATTGAATTTCAAAGGGATCGAGTGTGTTATCGGTTGCTTCGACCTGTGCTTTCAAACCAGATTGCAGCGGATCGAGATATCGCTTTGGCAGTAATTCCGGGCCGTAATCGGGTTCACCTGCATCGGGGTTCTTGGGCTTGGCCCAGGAAATCGAGACGCGATACTCTCCTGGCTCTGCACCGTCAAACTCACGTTGCGTGGTCAGCCGATACTCGCCATTTGTATCCACGACCGCTGACGCCCTTTGCCCATCAGGATCGACTGGAGTAAAAAGAACGTTAGCATATTCCGCAGGCTCGCCGTTCACAGTCACACTGCCACGAACCTGGTAGACACCCACGGTTTTGCCCACGCCCCGAGAACATCCCACGCAGGCGAAGCAGAACACGATTGGAATTAAAAAGCCTGAGCGATACCACATATCTTGTGTCACCAAATTTCGAAATCGCGTCAATTTCGAAACCCCGTCAAGATGACAAGCAACAGCAGTTGTCATCGTCGAGCACCTTCGCTCAGTGGAGGGAATCGCAACAAAGGTCACGCGAACTATACTTTTTCTGTACGCTCATGTTAGAAGCGGTTTGTGAAAAAATTGTTAACATTTGAGGAAAAATTCGTGAAACACGAAGATCACGGATGTCTCAGCAGATTGGAAGTCATTGTCGCTGGTCACGATCAGCACTCACGATCCGGATGTCAATGAGGAACCCCACGCAATCCACTCGATTTTCTCGGGTAACTCGGGGCCAGCCAAACCACGCTCCGATTGCGAAGTCCATTTGTATCAAGGGCGTTTCAAAAGTTTACCAATTCAGCAAGACGAGCACTTTCTGACGGTCTGCCGGCATGCCGGTGTGTTTGGAGCAAAATGCGATGCGTGCCGACGTGCTTCACACTACTGCACACACAGCCACCCGCCGCAGTTCCGTTGAATTGAGTCCAAATTCAAGGCTGGCTCGGCTTTGGCTCGCAATTCGCCAGCCGGAAAAATATCGCCAGCGCCGAGTCGGATGATCTCCTGTTCCAGACCGCTCGAATGCTGTGATCGCTGGCCCCGTTAAACTCGCATTGCGTTGAAAGAAAATCTCGGCGGTACCGTTATTGCCCGGCACTCAAGTCGTTGGCGAAATACAAGCCCCCAACTGGCGGCTCGGTGCCGGCGCGTGGTGCGAACCCTTGAGGTTTGCGTGAATGGCGTGTGGTGATGCCGCTTCAATACTGCCAGCGGGTTTCCACAAGCTCAGAAAAATCCCTGTTTTCATCCCGCTTAAAGCGAATCGTTTTCGCTCAATTACGAGGCGGCACGATCATTGCTCTTGAGGGTCATGGCCTCCTGTTCGCTTGAGGGTCCGATATCAATCCGGCAACGTACGGTCAATGAAATCAAATGAAATTGATCGCATCCTCTCCTGAGATTCCCTTACTCTCCTTGGCGACGGCTCCGCAAGTTGAACCCGCATCCCATCCGCGAGTTGATCGTGGCCAAATCCAACGGACCAAAGGCCTGGAAGTTCAGAGCCTGAAGAAACGATATGGCAATCTGGTCGCGGTCGATGATTTAAGCTTTTCGGTGAATCGGGGCGAGATCCTGGGTCTGATTGGCCCCAATGGTGCGGGGAAATCCACCTGCATCCTGATGATCACCGGGATGCTGAAGCCGGATGCCGGCACGCTGACGTTGGATGGTCAGGCTTACGATCCTCGCAAGCCTGAGATGCGTTCGCTGCTGGGGATCGTTCCTCAGGAACTGGCAATCTATCCGGAGCTGACCGCAGCCCAGAACCTCCGTTTTTTTGGTGGGCTCTACGGATTACGCAGTCGGCGTCTGGAACAGCGCGTGCAGTATGTCTTGGATCTGACCGGGCTGACGGGCAATGCCGACTCCACGCCGTCAACATTTTCCGGCGGGATGTCGAGAAGACTGAACTTTGGGATCGCTCTCTTGCACGAACCTCAATTCGTGATCCTCGATGAACCGACCGTGGGTATTGATCCACAATCCCGTTCCCGTCTGCTCGACTGCGTCCAAACGCTCAGTATGCACGGAGTCGGGGTCTTATACACCTCCCACTATATGGAAGAGATCGAAGCGGTCTGCCATCGCGTGGCCATCATGGACTATGGGCGCATGCTGCAGATGGGGACGCTGGATGAACTGCTCGACCGAACTCGAACCGAGCTTTGTATCAAAGTAGGAAGTTTGGCGCCGGCAGTGGTCACCCAGCTTCGGGAACGAGCACTGGTCCAAACCGCTGAGGATGGATCGAACCGAATTGTCATTCGCGAGCGAACCGAATCCCACCAGCAGGTCCCTCCGCGAGCATTGCGGTCTGTTCTGGATCTGCTCGCAGAGGCAAACGTCGCTCTTTTAGGGATTGAAACGAACGAAACCAGTCTGGAAACGCTCTTTCTGCAACTGACCGGGCGTAAGTTGAGGGATTAAATGGGCGTCTGGGAAATCACCGTGAAAGATCTCCGCTTGATTCTGAAGGATCGGGGGGCGTTGTATACACTGCTGGCTTTGCCGGTCGTGTTCATCGCGATCCTGGGGATGTCGACGGGCCAATTGATGACGACTCACGAAGTATCGAAGCTGCTCAAAATCGGTGTCGTGATTGAAAGCACCGAACCGGTTGCCGAGGACGTTTATCAAAGCTTGTCAGCCATCGGCGGCATCAAAACCGTTCGCATCAAGGACCAGCAGGAAGCCCGGTTGTGGCTGCAGGATGGTCGCAGCAGTGTCATTGTGATCCTTGGCAAGGATTTCGATCAGAAGGTGGATGAACTGGCCTTGCGTGACATCTTCAACATGGAACACGGCAAGCTCTCGCACGGGGTTTCCGCACTGGATGTTCAGGTGCAAAGTGGAATGGAATTTGTGGGTGTGTCGGAATTGGTGGAATACGTCGTCTTGTCTGCGGTACTGCGTGTCGTCGCGCCCCAAGTGGCACGGCATAGCACGCTCTTGCGACGGACGATCGATCGCATGATGGATGAAGAGGACGAATCGTCCGACGCGTTGGCCGCAATCCTTCCGCCACCTCCGTCAGCCGTGAAGGCGGGTCCCAGCATCATTTATCAGACACTTGTTCCGGCATTCATGGTGATGTTTGCATTCTTCCTGATCAACATCATGGCCAGTTCGTTTATCAACGAACGAAAACTGGGGACACTTCGACGTCTGCAGTGTTCGCCCATCAGCCCCGTTCAACTATTGTGGGGCAAGACCCTTCCCTTTTTATTCGTGTCGATCTTGCAAAGCCTGATTTTGTTCGCTTCCGGAAAGTTGATGTTTGGGATGTCCTGGGGGAGTTACCCGTTGATGCTGTTGCCTGTGATTGCCATGACATCGGTCTCGGCCACCGGACTGGGGTTACTCCTGGCAACGATTGTGCGGACCGAATCGCAGGTCGCCTCGTATGCCACGTTTCTGGTCATCGTGCTCGCGGGAATCAGTGGATGTTATATGCCGCGCGCTTGGTTGCCGGTCTTCATGCAAAACGTCAGTTTGGCAACGCCACATGCATGGGCGTTGATCGCCTACCAGGAACTGCTCACGCATGAACGGCCTCAGCTAAGTCTTGTGGTCGAATGCTGCGGTATGTTGGGCGCGTTTGGAGTGGTCTCGTTTGCGATTGGTTGCCTGCGGTTTCGCAGACGGGAATACAGCCAGTGATCCACTGAAACAGACGACAGGATATCGCAGAAATTCCGGTGACGATTTCATGCGAGGGGGTTTTCTCGGGGACCGCGTCGAGGCGTTGAATTTCGGCTCACGTGTTTTTCCGGGGATCCTTTTCTGGCGATACCAGGATGCGTGACTTTACACGCGATGCAGCTAGGCTGCAGAGTGGATGGACTCGATGAACCCTGTACGAAACGAGCGATGAACGTGCGAAGAATCAACCGCATGAAAGTCTGGATGTCCCCCTGGTGGGCGAAACAGCGATTATGGTGGCACATCACTTCGTGGGGCGTGTTAGCCTCCGGGATCATATGGACCCTGTTTAATCCAGAGACCCCGTCAATCGGCTTGCTCCTCCCGGGAAGACTCATGAGGGGGACACTCATTCATGGAAAAACAGAGGGTCATTCGGATCACGATCGTCTCGAACTCCCTGTGCCGGGATTTGACGGCGGATCAGCGCCGCGTCTGCGGATTGCGATCGGCAGCGTGGACCAAGTCGAAGAGAAACTGAAATGGCTGATTCAATTGAGCCCCAATCCTCGTCTGCAGAAGCAATGGAAGAAACTGAATCAAGACCTCATTGAAGCCTTCACCGATGGTGTCGACAAGAGTGAGCAGATCTCGGTGGACATGGTCTTTTCCCAAGGCGAGCTTTCGTACGATTATCGGGTTCCGATCAAAGACCTTACCGGCGAGAAGAATGGATTTCTGGCGGGACTTCGTGGGCGAGATTTGAAAGTCAGGAAGACGGGTGAGGGGCGGTACGAAATCCTGGAAAAAGGCCAAAAGCCTGCCCACTTGCTGTTTGATAAAAACAACGCCTGGATTACGACGGGGCAACGTCCGCTCCCAGACAGGCCACCGCTGGCCACTCGGGATTTGATGCCGAACCTCGCGTTAAAACAGGACATCGTCGCCGAGATTCGGAATGATGTCGAGGGGATTCCTTTGCGGCGTTCGAGTTTCCAGCTGTTTCAAACGCAATCCGAGGAACGGACACGGCAGCGAAAAAAGGAAAGTCCGCACGCCTTCGCGCTGCGAAAAGCGATCATGAGGGCTACGCTGAACGAAGCGGAACGATTTCTGGTGGAATCACAACGGATGCAGGCGAGTTGGACGATCAATACCTCAAGCCCCCAGCGATTCGGACGGGGTGAGGTTTCGCTCACAGCGTTACCGGGAACGGATCTGTTGACGACGATTCTCGAGTGCGCAGCGACGCCGAGTCACTTTGCCAACGTGCTGTTGCACGAGAATCCGATTGTTGTTCTCAAGGCGACACTTCCGCTGGAGACCAACCGAATGGAGTGGTTGAAAGAGATTCGTGGTTTGCTACGGCCGATCCTGGACGAGGCAATCCAACACCGTTTTCCTGAACAGACGAATGCCCAGCGAGAATCCCTCGTCCACGGGTTGATTTCTCTGATGAATCTGATCGGGGACGAGGGACACCGGGTTGATGTTTTTGCGGAACTATTCGAATCCCCCGCCAACAAGCGAGTTTTCGTCGCTGGTGTGGGGGCCACTGATGGCAAGCAAGTCGACGAAATCCTCAAAAAACTACAAGTAGCTTGGCCAGAATGGCAAATTCAGTTCGACGCCCACCAAGTCGCCGGGATCAGGATTCATCACGTCACGATCGCGGGTCAAGCGGTCGCCGATTTTCAAAGTCTCTTCCCTGGCGAAAGGGATTTTTATCTTGGGATTGGGGCAAATACCCTCTGGGGCGCCGCCGGAACAGATTCGCTGAGTCACTTGAAAACCGCCCTTGAACAGGCCGCTCAGGCCGCTCCTGAAAACGTGGATCCGGCGCTGTTAAGTTATCAGGTTCACATGGGCAAGCTGACCACATTACTTGATTCCGTGCAAAAACAGCTTTCCTCCCACAGTGTGGTGCTCACGCAAGAGGAGCGTCAAACGCGAAAAGAGATGGAAACCTATCTCAGACTGGCCCGCGAAACGCTGACCGGTTGTGACTCATTAACGCAAGGAACGCTACGACGAGTCGACAGCAAGATCGAAGGCAATGCCGAGGTGAACGAATGCGTGCTCACGTACATCGGCTCGATCCTCGCGACGGTGATGCAAGAGTTAGAGTAACTCGACCATCGTAACCGTGGACCGAAACCGTGGACCGAAACCGTGGATCGCAAGCGAGACCGCTTCTTTGATCACTTCGAATATTGATGACGATTGTATTTCAGCAACAGGGGTTCGATCACCTCGGCCGGAACGAACTCGTTCAACTTCCCCGCAGCGCTTCCCACTGCCAATTGGGCAATTTGTTTGATCAGGGTACTCGACACGTGTGTATAGCGTTCACTGGCCATCAAGAAGAGTGTATCAATCTCAGGGTCCAGAGCGCGGTTGGCCAAGGTCATCGTGAATTCGGTCTCGATGTCCGAGAGCGTGCGGACTCCCCGTAACAGGACGCGGGCACCGCATTGGCGGATGAATTCGACCGTCAGCCCCTCAAAACACCGGACCTCGACATTTTTCAGCGAAGCTAGGACCGAGCGGGTGAGTGACAGTCGTTCTTCGGGGGTGAACAGCGGATTTTTGTCCGGGTTAATCCCGATCCCCACCGTCAGCCGATCGAAAATAATCGATCCACGACGAATAATATCGACATGGCCAAGTGTTAAAGGATCGAAGCTTCCGACGTAGACGGCATGATGAGAACTGAGAGGTGTCGGCATTACGAAGATTCCTGAAGGGATCCGGTGGCACTCGCCTTGTTCGAGCAGACATTTCTTGCGGTAAAACGACGAGGTGACCAGGGATTCGTGCCAGCCTCGGAGAAATTTACGGGGTTGGATTAGGGGCTTCGATAGGGATTCGTGTCGGTCTCGGGGGAATTCGAGGCACCCACAGTGTTTGTCGGCAGCGACTCGACGGAATGCAGGTTCGAGGGGGGGAACTCGGGGCTGACCAGATCCGGCTCGATGATCGACATCGTCATCCAGCGGCCACTTAAAAAACGTGTCAGGAAGAGAAAACCGAGTACGATCACATAGACCGAGCACCAGATCCAGCTCCAGAACAGGCTCGGTTCGTACCATCGCCAAGTAAGGTAGGTTGGGATCACGAGCAGCCCCCAGGCACAGGCACAGGTGGCGAACATGGAAAAGACGGTATCACCTGCGGCCCGAACGGCGGAACCAAAAATAATGGCCATGGCATCAAAAAACGAATAGAGGGCGACGAATCGGAGCAGGACGATGACCACCTGTTTGGTCCCCTCAAAATCTTCATCCTTGGCATACAGGGAATAGGGGATTAACAAGATTTGCGGAAACAGCACATAAATGATCCCGCAAAACAGCATGATTCCGCCGCCAAACACAAACCCCTTCCAGGTTGAGATCGCCGCCAGTTCAGGACGTCCTTCACCGATCCGCTGACCGACCAGCGTCGAGACCGCAATTCCCACCCCGATGACGGGTGTGAATGCCAGTGTATTCAGATTGAAGGCGATGTTGGTGGCAGCAAGTTCGTTCGGCCCGATCCAGCCAATAATCATGATGAACGCAGTGAATCCCGCCACATCCAGAAACATTTGTACGCCGCTGGGGCCACCAAACCGAAAAAGATCTCGCATCAGCCGCCATTCAAAGCGGTAATGCCGACCAAACTGATAGGGGCCACGAAAGGACTCACGCGTTAACAGGATGGCATAGCAGACGATGGCATAGACGTTGGCCAGATTGGTGGCGATCGCAGCCCCGGCGATCCCCATCTCGGGAAAGGGCCCGCGACCGAAAATCATGGCCCAGTCGAGTCCCGCGTTCACCAGCACTGACGAGGCATTGACCGCTAGCACGACCATCGTCTGGCCGCGACCACTGAAAAAACACGAGAGTGCTGCCGGGAGCAGCGCTGACAGGCCCCCGAAACAGAGCCAGCGGAAGTAGGTCGCTTCCTGATGCCAGACTGCAGGCGCGTGGCCGACCGCTTGGAAAATCTGTTCCGACCAGATCGCCGGCAGCATGATCAGCAATCCGCTGAACATGGCAAAATAGATTCCCTGCCAGACCGACGCAGAAACGCAGTCCGGTTTTTTGGCCCCTTCGTACTGAGCGACGAATGCGTTGAGGTACGAAATCACCCCAAACGGCAAGCTCAGACAGGACCAGAACAGGATGCCAGCGGGGAGTGCTGCGGCGACACTTTCCTTGGAATACCAAGTGAGGTAAACCCGATCAACGACATGCATCATCGATTGGGTACTGGCACTCAAGACCATGGGGAGTGCCACCGCCAGTAACTCGCGATAGCTCCCAGCGGGCCAGCGAGCGGTTCGATCATCAGAGGGGGGTGATTTCAGAGACAAGCAAATTCACCTGTAAAACTTCTGCCAGCAGAACATTTCATCTGCCGAAGTATGCAAGGAATTGGCAGCAGCGGCAAGTCGTTGGATTCGGTTCCACCATTCCGCGATCAATTTGGTTTGCGACTCGGTTCTCGATCCGGCATGCTGTCACGGGGCTTTCAGGAAAATGGATGCCGGGGAGGCGGTCGCATCGAATCGGCAACAGCCTAAAAAAATCAGGCCCGCCGCTGCCGGTATCGCATTTGCTGAGCGGGTGGGAGACTTGGGATCGCAGGTGAATTGACCCGAGTATTGATGTAGAACTGGAATTTCGCCGGGTGAAGAAGACAATTGTGATGTCGACTGGTGTGATGTCGACTGGCGAAAATTGAACCACTGCAGCGGAATTTGAATCAATGATGGGAAAACCGATGACACAACGAGTGGTGGCTCTGGTCCTTGCGGGAGGAAAGGGGAGTCGTCTGGAACCGTTAACGCGGGATCGCGCCAAACCCGCAGTCCCTTTTGGGGGTGCCTATCGAATTATCGATTTTACGCTCTCGAATTGCATCAACAGTGGCCTCAGGCAAATCCTGGTGCTGACACAATTCAAGTCTGCCAGCCTGGATCGCCACCTCAATCGAGGCTGGAATTTTCTCTGTCATCAACTGCAGGAATACATTAATATCCTCCCCCCGCAGCAGCGACTCGATTCTCAATGGTACCAGGGGACTGCGGACGCGGTCTACCAGAATATCTATTCGATCGAACAGGCCAACTCGGAATACATCGTCATCCTTTCTGGCGATCACATTTATAAGATGGATTATGCGGATCTGATTCAGGATCATATCCAGTCTCAAGCCGTCTTAACGATTGGGTGTATTCCCTGTTCCCTGAACGAAGGGCGTGAATTTGGCGTGATGCAAATCGATGAGGATCGACGCATCATCGATTTTGAGGAAAAGCCTGAGAACCCAAAACCGATGCCCCGCGACCCGACGCGCTGTCTGGCCTCGATGGGAATCTATGTCTTCAATACGAAACTTCTCTTCGATCAACTTTGTCGAGACGCCACGGAGGAAGCAAGTCAGCATGATTTTGGGAAGAATATCATCCCTCGGCTGATTCACTCGCATCTCGTACGCGCCTACCCTTTTCAAGACAAGAGTACGGGGCGAAGTCATTACTGGCGCGATGTGGGTACGCTGGATGCGTTCTACGAGGCCAACATGGATCTAGTTGCCGTCGAACCGGAGCTGAATCTGTACGATCGAACCTGGCCATTAAGGACTTATATCCCCCAAGAACCTCCGCCGAAGTTTGTGTTTTCCCAGACAGCCGGCGTCAAACCCCGCCTGGGCCAGGCGCTCGACAGCCTCGTCTGCGCCGGATCGATCCTGTCTGGGGGGACTGTCCGGCACTCGATCCTGGGATACCATGTGCGGATCAATAGCTGGGCGACGGTCGAGGATTCGATCCTGTTTGATGGCGTTGAAATTGGACGCAATTGTCGCATCCGGCGGGCGATCATCGACAAACATGTCCGCCTGCCCGAAGGGTCGGAAGTCGGTTACAATCATGATCAGGATCGTGCTCAGGGTTATGTCGTGACTGATTCGGGGATCGTCGTTATCAGCAAGGCTGACGGATACCCTTGAGCTTCCGTTTGATCCGTTTCCGTCTCAAGCGATTCTTGACAGACTAAAGACGACATTCCGTCTTTAGTCTGTTATGATCTCGGCGGTCGAGTCGCGTTCTGCCCCCGCATCGGTTTTGGGGTCGAGAACCGGCAGCAGTCACCTCGTGTTTTGTCGATTGAGAACTCCAATGACTTTCCACGCACCCCGCTTGGATGACCTGATTCTGTTGAACCGCGAGATTGCAGCCCTCGTCAAAGCGGGTGTGCCGCTCGAGCTTGGCCTGCGTGGGCTGGCGGGAAGTGTGGGGACGCGGTTGGGGCGATTGTCGGAACGCTTATCGAAACGGATGGCGATGGGACAATCTCTTCCCGATGCGTTGGCGGAAGAAGGCCCTGCGGTCTCGCCCGTCTATACCGCCGTCATGGAAGCGGGGTTGGCGTCGGGGCGGCTTCCTGAAGCTTTGGAATCGATGGCGGTTTCGGGTCAGGTTTTGCAGGAAACCCGTCGACGCGTCTGGCTGGCGATTTTGTATCCAGCCCTCTGCAGTGTGATTGCCTATCTGATGTTTTGCTTGTTCATTACTGTGATTGCACCACAGATGATTCGGGCGGCCGAGATGTTTCGATTCCCCCCCAGTTGGCCGATTGAACTGCTGCGGACTTTGCACAAGCACCAAATCTACGCCACCCTGGTGATTCCCACAGCGGCCTTCGCCTTGTTGGTCGGCTTGATTTTCCTGCCCGCCCGCTTAACGCGGATCCCACTGGTCTTTTCTCGCGCTTTCCGATTTCTGGGTGACATTCTTGCCTTTTTCCCCCGCTCGCGTCGCATGCTGTCTCCATTTGGATGGATCAACCCGTTCGCGTTTTACCAAAGTTTGAATTGGGCGCAATTCACGGAATTGCTGGCATTACAGATCGAACAAGGTTCACCCTTGCCACGAGCGTTTCTGTTGGCGGCCGAGTCAACTAATGATCCTCGCTGGCATTCGGAAGCGCGGGCCGTGACCGATCAGCTGACGCGGGGATCCAGCCTGGTGGACGCCTTGAAATCGGCAAAATCTCTTCCTCCACTGGTGAATTGGATGTTGGCAACAGGCGAGAAGCAGGGAACCTTGGCGGTGACGCTGCGTCAACTGGCTGACATGTACCGTCGTCGGGCGCTGCAACAGGCTACAAGATTAAGGATTTGGATTCCGGTAGTGATTACGATTTGCGTTACCGGGACAATCGGTTTAGCCTACGGGCTGATCTTTCTGATCCCGATGCGAGCCCTGATAACCGGTTTAATGCACGAATGACGACGCGTGACCCTTCCAACTCGATATCCACCCCACTCCCCGTAATGGGGGACGAGATCGCACCACAACGCTCACGCGAACTTTCCGGACGCTACCTGGTGGTTGGTGTGCTGCTGCTTGGCACCGCAGCCACGGCCTTGCTGTTTGTCTATTGGGACCGGCAAACTCGTCCCTTTCGCCCATTACGGGAAGCGATTGGACGCGAGTTTCGTCATTCACGTCCGAACGTCGAAGGGGGGCGTCCGAAAGGGCGTGGTCCCTGGATTCTCAGGGTTGCAATGACTGTTGACTTTCCCCCAGCCGAAGATTCAGCGCGTGCCAATCAGATTTTCCAACGTGTGCTGGAACTGGCTCGCGGTTACCATGATCTGAAAGACATTGATCGGGTTGAGGTCAATCTGATTCAGTTTGTTCCCCAAGAACTGGCCAAAACACGAACCTTGGTCTGGACCAAAGCAGATCCTGACCCTGCGGCGAATCCGGATTGACCTTTCCCTCATCAACCGTTTTCATGCGGACTCTGTCACCGCACAGGACCGAACCCCGATTTCGGCAATCGCACCACGCAATCCAACGCATCGAATCGATTCTGAAACCGACTCAACGACCAGATCCCATTACTCTTACAGTCTAAATCGTCGCGAGAAGTCCATGCCGACACAACTCTTTCCTGACGAAGATGATTCCCTCAGCGCAGACCCCGATCGCGATTTGATTGACGTGCTGCGGTTGAACCTGGTCCCCGGTTTGGGGCCGAGAACCTATCAGTTGTTGCTGGAACATTTTGGCTCGCCCCGAGCGATCCTCAATGCCTCGGTTTCCAAACTGCAGGGGGTGCAAAATGTGGGCCCCAAACTCGCCATGTCCATCGTGACGAACGGAACCGAAGTGGCGGCCCGTGAGGAATTAGCCAAAGCCCGCGCCGCCAAGGTCTCGTTGTTCATTCGCGAGACCCCGGCGTACCCCGCCGCTCTCGGGCGAATCCCAGACCCACCCACCGTCGTCTACTGCCGTGGAACCTTGGTCGAGGCGGATGGTCTGGCAATTGGAGTCGTTGGGTCGCGGCACTGTACTGCTTATGGCCGTCAACAAACGCATCGACTCGCCCAATCCCTGGCGCGAATGGGAATTACCGTTGTCAGCGGCCTGGCTCGGGGAATTGATGCGGAAGCCCACAAAGGGGCGCTGGAAGGGGGAGGCCGAACCATTGCCGTCTGTGCCACCGGGATGAATACGATCTATCCCCCTGAACATGCGGATCTCGCCGCCGCCGTGGCAAATCAAGGCTGCCTCCTGACAGAATCACCGATGGATCAGACCCCCAAGTCGGGTCTATTTCCTCAGCGCAACCGCATTATCAGTGGGCTTTCTTTAGGAGTCGTCTTGATTGAAGCGGGCCGCAGCAGCGGGGCCTTGCATACGGCACGGCATGCAATGGAGCAAAACCGTGATGTGTTTGCGATGCCTGGTCGAGTTGACTCAGATGCCAGCCTGGGATGCCTCGACCTGATTCGCGACGGCGCAACGCTCATTCGCAACGTCGACGATGTCCTGAGTGCACTGGGGCCGCTCGTGGCGCCCGTCAAACGGACCCCGCGTGAGACGGTTCATCAACCGGCTGAGCTGGTTTTGTCAGACCAGGAACGAGCCATTCTGAATCTGGTGACGACCGAATCGGTCGCGGTGGATGACGTGATTCGCGGCGCCAACATTGAGGCCTCGCGAGTCCTTTCGACATTGACGGTACTGGAAATGAAGCGGCTGGTTCGCAGGCTGCCCGGGGGATTTGTGGTACGATACTGACGGGCCACGAATCGAATCAGAATCACCGCATCGCGGGGACACAGTCCACGTTTTGGCCCCGAGTTCGACTCGTTTATGACTCCTTTACGGCACCAGGCTCGTCCTCAGGGGAGTCGAAACAGTCGCCGGGCATTCGAGGTTGTGGCACCAGCAATCTCTTCCTTACTCACTCCGTAAAGCTCGGCCAGGCAGGCTGCCGTCAGACGAACGTGGGCCGGTTCGTTCCGTTTGCCCCGAAAGGGGGTTGGAGCCAGATAGGGGGCATCGGTTTCCACGAGCAGGCGATCGAGCGGAATTGTCGCGGCCACTTGACGCAGTGTTTCGTTCTTTTTAAACGTGACCATCCCACCAATCGACAAATACATCCCCAGTTCCAGACACGCCGCCGCCGTTTCTGCAGAACCACAAAAGGCGTGCATCACCCCATTCAGCGGCGAGCGCGATGCCTGTCGACGCAGCTGTGTCACCACTTGTTCCTCGGCATTGCGGCAATGCACGATAAATGGCAAACCTGTCTGCTGCGATAATTCCAGATGACGATCAAAATAGTCTACCTGCAACTCCAGCGGAGAATGATCCCAATACTGATCCAGACCCGTTTCACCCAAACCGATGACCTTGGGAGACTTCACCAATTCCACAATCTGTTTCCAGTCGTCAGGCTCGGCGGCCGAAACATAATTGGGATGCAGCCCGACTGCGGCATACACCTGCGGAAAGCGTTGTGTGAGTTCGAGCACGCGCCGACAGCTGTCGAGGGTAATCCCGATCGCCACCATCGCGACCACGCCCGCATCCACCGCTCGTTGCACGGCATCTGCACAGTCCTGCGTGAACGCGTCTTCGTCGAGATGGCAATGGGTATCAATCCACTCCACAAGAATTCTCCTTTTCACAGGGCGATCAAAGACTCTCGGGCGATGGGTGAAGCCGAACTTTGATGTGGTCGGTGTGGGCTGGCCATGACGGGCCTGTTCGAGCGGCACAATCCTGACAACGCGAGCATCGCTCAGGCTGCTGCACCGGATCCTGCACTGGTTAATTCCTGCAACCGCGCAGTCAACTGTCGCTCGGAACTCAACACCTCCTCAACCAGTGTTGCCACCTCGAGATCCTCTACAAGCTCGTGTTGTACCTGCTCAAGGTGAGCAATAATCGCTTGCTGATTTTTGAGGATTAGTTTGGAAAGATAGCTCAGCGAGAGAAAATGCAGGTCCGTATAGGTTGCGGGAAAACCACCAAAATCGACGGGCCAGCGGCGCTCGGTCAATAAGGTGGACAGTTGTGCGACGTGCCCCTGCTGGATCGCCACCAGTTTGGGAAACTCTTGTTCCAGGGTAGCTTGAGTCCGACTGGACCAGGATGAACAATGTCCGACGTATTGAAGCAGGCTACGACCCAGTTCGATCAGAATCTGATTCAATTTGGCGTTTTGTTGCACGAGCGACATGAGTAATCCAGCAATGTGAAAATGAAACGCGGCCAACGGGGGGATTATCAAGTTACAGAGTCGGACATCCCAGTTGCCCACTTCATTAACCGAATTCCCAAATCTTAAACTCTAAAAGAAGGCGTGTGCAGCGTTCCGGGCAACGACGGACAGCGGATTGATCACGATCCCCAAAAATACGACCATTCCGGCAACCAGCATCACATACAGGGCCGGTGACGAACTGGCAGGCATACTAATCTCGGCCGCCCCGGCCGGTCGCAGATCGATGCACATCGTTTTTGCCACACGCAGGTAGTAAAACAAGCTGATGACCGTATTCAGTCCCCCCGCCCCCAGCACCAGCCACATGAACCAATGAACGTTGGTGGCTTCGTAGACCGAGGCGAAAATAAAGGCTTTTCCGTAGAATCCGCCTAATGGGGGAATTCCGACCAGACTGAACATACAAATTGCCATACAGATCGCCAGGATTGGGGCCTGTTGAGCGACCCCTCGGTAATCATCAATCTCTTCGGAAAAGGTCTGATTCCGAATCAAGGCGACAATCGAGAACGCACCGAGATTCATAAACAGATAAACGGAGAGATAATAAAGCAGACCTTCCATCGCCCGCGGCGCACCTTCCGGATGTGCCAGTTGGAACGGGGCATCCGATTGGACGCTCTGTAAGACCAACAGGGCAGAAACGGCCATCAACATGTATCCCGCGTGGGCAATTGTCGAATAGGCCAGCATTCGTTTGATGTTCTGTTGCGAGTACGCTGCCAGATTTCCAAACGTCGTGGTGGCGATCGCCAAAATCCCTAATCCCAAACCGCATGACAGCGACAACGAGTTTAAGGTGTTGGTCCCGTGTACCCCACTCCCGTATCCCCCAAGACTCATGGTCAAGCGAACCAGCAAGGCAAACGCCGCCGCCTTAGAGCCAATCGACAGAAATCCGCCCACCTCTGCTGGTGCCCCGTGAAAGGCATCCGGACACCAGAAATGGAAGGGTACAAGTGACAACTTAAAGGCAAATCCAACTGCGATCATTAACAATGCCAAGACCACGTAGCGGACGGTCGGATCCTGCATCCCGGATCGACCCGTAAAAACCGCATCGAACCGAAGAGCCAATTCCGAAAATTCGGCCGTTCCCAACAGACCTGCCAACAGACTGATCCCGAAGAGCATCACCCCAGCCGAACCGGCACCGTAGACCACAAACTTTAATGCGGCTTCGCTGCTCTGGCGACGACCCTTGAGAAAACCCGTCAACGCATAGCTAGGAACGCTCGCCATCTCGATACCGATAAACAGCATCAACAGATGATTGGCACTCGCCATCAACATCATGCCAATGACCGCACCAATCAATAACGAATAAAAATCCGGCGCATCTTCGTCGTCAGGAATCCCCGTTAACACCGTGAGAGCAACGACGAAGACCAGGAAAAAGGCCAGGAAACCACGAAAAAAGATCGAGAATTCATCATGCACTGCCAGTCCGGTAAAAATCTTCGTCGCGACCGCCTCGTTCATCGACAGTTTCCAGAACTGTTGCAGCACTAGTATAAACGAAGTCATTCCCCCAAAGATTGCGAACCAATGGGTTGGGATCAGTCGATCAAGACTGATCAAGCGTGCTACTAACATCAGAACGATGGTGCACGACAGCACCAGTTCCGGCAGAAAAATCGAGACCGAATCGAAGATCGACGCCTGCTCGGCGACGCCTCCGTGCAAAAACTGCTGAAAGAGAGCTTGAAAATCCATCGTGTTGACGATCAGGAAAACGGCTTGCGGATAAGGAACAACGAACGCCAGCAACTACGGCAACTGGGATGTTTGAATCATCGAGGCGGCCGTACCGTAAAGTGTCTCGTATGACGAAGCGAGGCTCTCCGTCAAAGCATGGATGGAACCCTGCATCGGTGTAAATAACAGATGTGGGAAAACACCAAACAGAATGGCCATCGCCACCAGGGTGTACCCAATCGCCATTTCACGAGAATTCATCTCGACCAGTGCCTCAGGATGCGGCCCTTTATACTCAGGCCCCAGATAAACCCGTTGCATGGTCCAGAGAATGTACCCTGCTGTCAAAATGACCCCGCTCGCCGAAATAATGGCCAGAATCGGGCTGAAGTTCCAACAGGCCAGAACTGAGAAGACTTCACCGACGAATCCGCAAAGGCCCGGCAGGCCGAGTCCTGCGAAGAAGATCACTGCTGCCAGACCGGCATAGTGCGGCATCAACTGGGCAATACCACCGAATTTGTTGATATCTCGATGATGCACTCGGTCGTACAAAACACCGACCATAAAGAACATCCCGGTCGAGGAAATTCCGTGGGCGATCATTTGAAACATGGCCGCATTCAGCCCCATCTCCCAATATTCCCGACCGATGGTTTTTCCGTCAACGATCTTCCAGACGGCGATCCCCAACAAAACATAACCCATGTGACTGACCGAACTGTAAGCGACAAGACGTTTAAAATCGGTCTGGGCCATTGCCGCAAAGGCGCCGTAGATGATACTGAAGACACCCAAAGCGGCCAAGAAGTAGGCTGCATATTGGGCACCGTATGGACAAAGTGGGAAGGCAATCCGAATAATCCCATAGCCACCCATCTTGAGCAGCACACCGGCCAGGATCATCGAAATGGGAGTCGGTGCTTCGACGTGAGCATCCGGCAACCAAGTATGAAACGGGAAAGACGGCAGTTTGATGGCAAAACCGATGAACAGCATGATGAACGCTGCAACCTGCATCGTGGTATCGAAGACATGAGGAGTCACCGTTGATGTCCCAGCCGCCACACGTGCCAGTTCCAACAGATCAAAGCTGCGATTGCTGTTGAAGTAGAACATCAACATCGCAATCAACATCAGTACCGAACCCGCCAGCGTATACAGGAAGAACTTGATCGCAGCGTATTCACGCCGTGGACCTCCCCAGATACCGATCAGGAAGTACATCGGCAACAACATCACTTCCCAGAAGACATAAAACAGGAAGAAGTCGAGCGACAAAAAGACCCCCATCATCCCGGTTTCCAGGATGAGGAACAGCATCAGATAACCCTTAACGTTTTTGTCGATGCTCCATGACGCCAGCATCGAGAGCAGACAGACAAACCCGGTCAACACCACCAGTGGCAGGCTAATTCCGTCGACCCCCAAACTGAAAAATACATTCCAGTTGGCGATCCAGGGTGTATCAAACTTAAATTGAACTGCCGATTGCTTCACATCGAACTGCATCCAAAGTTGGACCGTCAATGCAAACGTCAGTGCGGTTCCCAAAACACCCCAGTACCGCATGGCTTCTTTCGCTTTGGTATCAAAGCAAACCAACGGAATCGCCCAGACGGCGGGGAGGAACACGATACATGTCAGGAGCGTTTCCGGACTCATGATGAACTCAATTCCCTCAAACGTACTTCCAACCCTGTGCGGCCGGCAAAATCCAAACGAATTCGGAATCGTTGTCACTACTTCGGAATGGCCGAAAACAGTGCTCCGAACAATGCAATCACACCGACAGCAATCCACATCACATATTGCCGCAAACGTCCCGTCTGCACGACCTTTAACGAGTTACCAACCGTGTAGGTCACATTACCCACCAGGTTGACCACGCCGTCGACAAAGGTTTCGTCAAAGAATCGGTCCCATTTCGCGGCAATCACCGTGACCTTGGCGGCCCCGTGTAAAATCGTATCCAGCACTCGCCGATCAAAATCGACGCACCATGCAGAAATCACATGCACCGGTGCCACGAACATCACCTCGTACAGGGCATCAAATCTCCACTTGTCCACCAGGAAATCGTAGACCGAGGAAAACTGCATTCGAATCTGATGCGGATCAACCGCCTTCTTCACGTAGAGCAGGTAAGCCATCGCCATCCCGATGAGTGCTGAGACCAGTGCCAGTATCCCCGCCGTTGCATGCACATGATGAACGTCACTCTCATGCCCCTGATGACTTGGCAACGTCACATGCGAGGAACCGACCGAGATGACACGATTGACCGCAGGAACCGTCTCGCTGTCGACAATCAGCCGATACAACGGGCCACCCTCACCACCCCAGGCACAACCAGCGGCCAGAACCGCCAGCACAATCAGTGGCGTTGTCATGATACGAGGATTTTCGTGGCAATGCTCATAGACTTCCGCATCTCGAGGTGCCCCGGCAAACGTCAGGAACCAGAGGCGAAACATGTAAAACGACGTAATCCCCGCCGTGACCAGCGGTGTAATGAACAGCAGGAAATGCCCTGGATTCAATTCACTATAGGCCATGGCCGAGGCGACGATGGCGTCCTTGGAATAAAACCCGGATAGCCCGATGGACGTTCCAGGAATCGCTAAGCCTGCGATCGCAATCACGCCAATCAGCATCGTATAGGCGGTAATCTTCATCTTGTGCCGCAGTCCACCCATGCGATTCATGTCCTGCACGTGATGGCAACCCGCGATCACACTTCCCGAACACAAAAACATCAGTGACTTAAAGAAAGCATGAGTGACCAGATGGAATAAAGCGGCTCCCCATCCCGATACGCCGATGGCGAGCATCATGTAACCCAACTGACTGATAGTCGAGTAGGCCAGCACTCGCTTGATGTCCGTTACGACCACCGCGATCGTGGCGGCGATGAAGAGCGTAATACAACCGATGTACGCAATCCCCAGTAACACCTCAGGAGTGAATACCGGATAAAACCGAGCCGCCAGATAAACGCCCGCAGCGACCATGGTTGCCGAGTGGACCAGCGCAGAGACGGGGGTAGGTCCCTCCATCGCGTCCGGTAGCCACGTCTGCAAGGGAAACTGAGCACTCTTGCCAATACTCCCGGCGAAAACTCCCAGACCTGCGGCCACCAGTAATACGTAGCTGATGGTTAATGGCACACCATTCTTCTCGGCCCGTTCGCCCTCAGCGTTACGGAGATAGACTTGCTTGCCATCTTCAGAAACGTCGAGCTTACCGTCATGACCACGAACCATCGTGAATAAGCCCGCTTCAGCGTGTGCCCCTTCGCCACGATCACCGAATTGGAATGTTCCGAACGACGTCCACAGAATCATCATTCCGATCAGGAAACCAAAGTCCCCGACACGATTCATGATGAAGGCTTTATTCGCAGCGGTACTCGCTGATTTGCGTTCGATGTAAAAGCCAATCAGCAAATAGCTGGAAAGGCCCACCAGTTCCCAGAAGATGAAGACCTGGAAGATGTTTCCCGCCAACACCAGACCAAGCATCGAGAAGCAAAACAGAGACAGATACGCGAAAAACCGATGAAATCGACCGGGACGACTGAAGTGTCCGCCACCGTGCAGATGGACTTCATGGTCTTCATATTCTTCGGTCAGTTCGTCTTTCATGTAGCCGATGGCGAACAAATGAATACAGGTGGCGATGAACGTGACCATCACAAACATCACCAGCGTCAGACTGTCAATGTACCAGTCGAGCGACACCCGCAATCCACTGAATCGAGCCAGTTCATAGTACGTCCCAGTCGCATACTTGCGAACGGGTGCTGCGTGCGCATGATCGGCATGAGGATCGTGAGCATGATCTGCATCATCGGCATGAGCATGAGCATGCTCAGTGTGGCCACCCTCATTCTCATCGTCATCGCCATCGTCTTCGTCGTCATCATCGTCTTCTTCATGCTTGACGGCTGACTGCTGATCGCTGCCAGAAGCATGTGCTGCAGTCCCTGCCACGGCATGAGCGTGATGGTCAGATTCTGTTAACGCAGACCAATTGTTTTGATATCCCCAGAACAGCAGGGCGGACAAGCTGCAGAGGAACCCAAGGCCAATACAGCCCACAGCGCAATACGCAGCCCCTTTATGCAACCGGTGCGATAACCGCAACCAGTAAATTTCGACGACAAAACCCGCGAGCGGCAGCAGCCAAGCTGCCGTCAACAGTAACATCAAAATCTTGCCAGTCGTCTCAGACATAATTCCGTCACTGCTTGGTTGCGTCAGAGATCCGTATGCTTACTACCAAATTTACTTGGAGAGAAACGGCTGATTTTTCGATCAATCATCCTCACCACCCACTTCGCCGTATGACACTTCACCGTATCGAGCTTAGCCGTGCAATTCGTTGCCACGGTCCACATCAATCGTCAAATGATTGTTGTAAAAATTCAACGCGATCGCCAAGGCAACTGCCGCTTCGGCCGCTGCCAGCACAATCACAAATAAAGCCGTTGCCTGTCCATCCAATCCCAATGGTGTGTAACGCGAGAACGCGACAAAATTGACGTTGGAACCGTTCAAGACAAGTTCCACACCCATCAGCACGCCGATCACATTTCTTTTGGTCGCCATGCAAACGACGCCGCAGACAAACAGCACCGCTCCCACCATTAAATACTGACTTAAACCAATGTCGCCCATGATCTCAATACTCTTTTCCACACCCACCTGTTGTGGTGCAAATCTCGATCAGCCAACGTTCATCGAACCCTCGGGGACAACCCGACGCTTGGCTCGTGCCAGATAGGCCGCACCAATCAGCACCACCAACAAATGAACCGAAACAATTTCGAACGGCAGAAAGTAACCCGAAGCCGAGCCTTTGCCGTCCCCCTCTGCCAAATGTCGATCAGGTCGCAAACCCAAAAACCCTAACCCCAGTTGCCGGACGGTTCGACCCTGCTGTTGCGTTGCCGCAAATTCGGCCTTCGCCCGAGGAGATCCCGTATTCACGAACGACTCGTCCGCTTTTGCGGCCAAAGTCATGTCGACGAGATAAGGAGCTGCCGGGACGGCTGGTAGCCTGCCGGAAACTTCGGTCCAATCGACACTCCCAATCGACGACACCAACACGAACAACAGAAGAAAGCCCACGGCACCACCAACGATCCCCTCGGCAGGGGAAGTTGGTATGGCGTTATATGGCCCGCTTGCGGTGAGCATCACTCCAAAAACCAGCAGGACGACCGTTCCGCCGACATAAATTAATAATTGAGCCGCCCCCAGAAAGTCTGCATGCAGCAAAAAAAACAGAGCGGCGACAGAACCGAGTGACACGACAAGCCAAAATGCCATTCGAACCACGTTATGAGTGGCGACAACAGCCACCGCACCACCACAGGCAAGAATCGCAAAGACCCAAAATAGAAGTTGCTCAATCATCGCGCTGCCTCCCGTTGTTCTGCAGCCACGGCGGCTGAAGCTGGAACCCCCAGTGGCAGTGATTTTTCACCGAGTGGCCTACCCGCAAACACCGGTCGGGAAAAAGAGGTCGCCAACACCAAAGGCCAAAGAACCGCCATGACGAACAAGAAACAACTGATCGGAACCAAATACTTTAAACAGGTTGTCATCACCTGATCGATTCGCAGTCGCGGCAACGTCCAGCGAACCCAAATCTGCACGAACACCAACATGCATGCCTTGCCGATCAGAATGGCCGCACCAAACACATTCGCCGTGTAGCTCCCCAGCGAGAAACCCTCAATCAAGCCCGACCCCGTCCCGCGCAGATTGTCGATCACCGAGTCAACCATCAGCCCATCATGCCAACCACCCAGAAACAGAATCACAGCCACGGCACTCACCGCAAACATGCTCGAGTATTCTGCCAGGAAGAAAATCGACCACCGGAACCCGCTGTATTCGGTATGAAACCCGGCCACAAGCTCGCTCTCTGCTTCCGCGAGATCGAAAGGGGCTCGCTTGACACTGGCAGTTGCAGTGATGAAATAACAAAAGAAGGCCAGAAAGGTGAAAGGATCATGGAAAATAAACCAGTTCCAAAGTCCGCCAGACTGCAGACGACCAATCACCTGGAAATTCAATGACCCCGCGATCATGAGCGGAATCAGAGCACAAATCGCCATCGGAATTTCGTAGCTCACCATCTGAGCCGCTTCACGCATGGCACCGAACAACGCCCATTTCGAACCGCTGGAATAACCAGCGAGAATGATCCCCAACACTTCCAGCGACATGAGCGCCAGAATCAGGAACGCACCACATTCGGCCGCAACCGCAACCCAGCCATCTGACAGTGGCAAAACCATGAAGGCCGCAAACGAGGCAATTGTCGCTAGATACGGTGCCATACGGAATACGAGGTTGTCGGCGTCTTTCGGAACCAAGTCTTCTTTCTGAATCAGCTTGATGCCGTCAGCGATGGTTTGCAGCCAACCAAAGCCACCGCCGACGCGGGTGGGACCCAAGCGATCCTGAATACGGCCGGCAACCTTACGTTCCAGCCAGATGTAAAAAACGGGCAACCCGCTAAACAGGCCAAGCAAAAGACCGGCGTGAATCAACGCCGCGAACAGAAACGCGGCCAATAACACGAATTCAGAGCCAGCAGTCATCCGTAACCAGTACGAAATATTGCTGGCCAGAAAATCTTCAAGAGTGATTGCGGCGAACATGCCGTACATGGTTGTATCCATTCCAAAACAAGGCCGCAGTCAGTTACAAGACGGCCTAAGCGGGGCAACTATGCCAGATGGGTATGACTGATTCAAGCGAGCCGATACGCTTTCATCACCATTCCCATGAATGAGAAGAAATTTATTGGTTCGAATTCGCGTCGTCGGCACCCCTGTCGCGAGCCAATCCGCAGGAAAATCACGGAAAAAGGAGCGTTTGTTCATGCCAACCCTGATCGCAAACCCAACCCGCATCGAAGCGGTGACCAACAAGACCATTTTGATCGACGAATACATCGGTCGCCTCCAATCCGGGCACCAACAAGTCAGTATTGCTTACCTGCAATGCCCTGCAGGCTGGATCGAGCCGGGGCAGACACCCACATTTGAAGAGTTCACTCTCGTGATGAAAGGAACGCTGCGAATCGCTCACAAAGGTGGCTATATTGACGTGCAGGCCGGGCAATCGATCATCACCCATCCAGGGGAATGGGTCCAGTATAGCACCACTGACGCTGAGGGGGCCGATTACGTTGCCGTCTGCCTGCCCGCATTTTCCATGGACGAGGCACATCGAGATCTGTGACCACCGATCAGTGTGACAATCTCGTCGAAATCCGTCTGATTTTCAGTCGGCTTTACGGCACAGACGCAACGACATCAGCGCAAATGCGGTCCCGTACTGCTGGTGGTAGTTGTAGAGCGGGTAATCCCACCATGACCCATCCTGTTCCTGATGGCCCAGCAGGATGTGCGCGAGGTGATCCTGATAGAACGGACGGTCCTTGGTTTGGAGCAGGGGAATCGTTCGGGCCGCGTAATAATGGCCAAAGTAGTAAAAGTAACCCGCGACCTGAAAATGAGATTCATGAGGAATCGGCCGCTTGCGTCCCATGTCGAGCCAGCCATTCCGGCTAATCAGCCGATCCAACCATTCGCAGCAAACGGTATCTTCGATCGAGGTATCACCCCATACACGCAGCGCCAGGTTACAGGCTTGCGAACGCCCTAAACTCCCCCCGGGTCGATTGATCGGCATCATCGGATGGTTTCGCAGATACGTTCCATAAAGGTAGGAGTTATCTGGTTTTCGCTGAAATTGAACCATTTTCAAGGCGCGATCGACCAGTTTTTCTGGCGGGTTGACTCCGATTCGCCGCGCATCATCAAAGGCGATCAACACCGCCGCATTCACAAAACTGGTCGACGACGAAGCGGGACGCTGCGTTCCCGCTGCAAAATCATAATAGCCCCATCCCCCCTCGGCAGACTCGTACTTGCCGAGCTTTTCAAATTGTTCGCGGATCAATCCGGCGATCTTTTCGCGTCGAGCAGGATCCTCGGGCAGACGACCATGCATTCCGACCAAGGCCTGAATTCCATAAGTGTGGGTCCAGACGTTATAGATCAATGTCGGCTGATCGCGTCGGACGACGGAAAGCTGCTCGAACAAAAACGCCTCGCCCCGCTCAATCGCGCGACTGAGTGCCGGCTCTTTTCCCTCATCCAACTCGATTAACGACGAGACACACAGTGCCGTCACTGCCGTGCGGAAGGCATGGTGCGAACCAATCCCCGCCATAATATTCAGGTCTTTCGTCCGCTCGGCTGACCCCCAGGAACCATCGCGATTCTGGTCTTTGATCAAAAACTCAATCCCCCGCGCGATCGCCCTCTCCAGTTGATCGGAGCGGATGGGTTCGGGTGGTGAGGGATGCAGATTGGGTGGTGTCCGGGGGATTTCCGCAATTTCCGTCGCTATGGCAGCAACCGGTGAGACCGATTCAGATTTGAGTTGCAGATCCCGCTCAGTCTGCGCCATGGCAACAAACCGGGGCGAAACCATCAACAGCAGCAAAACGAACAGTATTCGCATCATGGCCGGTTTCCCTTGCAGTAACGAACGGGGATTCGATTGGGTGTGTGCTTAAGGACGGGTTGCCAGAATTTCCGCTCCCCCCTTGAGCCCGCTCAGAACCTCGGTCTTCCCTCCAGTGACCTCTCCCGTTTCAATGGTCGTTTTCACTGGCCCCTGATTCGTCACCAAAAAGACGTACGACTGGTCACTCCCTTCCTCGTGGAAAATGGCAGGGGTCTGCACGAGAACCGCATGCTCGTTGCGATAGGTGACAAAACGGGTCGTCGCGGTCATCCCCGGCACAATTCGCTTTTCGCCTGCGGGAATGTCGAGGGCAATTCGGGCATCGAAATGCCCTGCCGTGCGAGGGACCTGGGAAAGGCTGGCCAGACGTGCGTTCAGTTTTAGTGCGGGAAATCCGGTGGGGACCGCCCGGCCCGTCAAATCGACTTTCAGCGAATGCAGATCTTTTTCTTCGACATCCGCCCGCACGAACAGCATTTGTGTGGGAATGAGTGTCATGACCACTTCTTTGGGTTGAATCACGCCATGCCTTCGCAAACGGCCCGTCACCGTCGCGGTATTCCATTGTCCCCGCTCGGCCTGACCATGGTAGACGATCCCCGCTTGAGCGGCCCGCAAGTTCATCGTCGCGCGGTCCTCTTGCAACTGCTGGAACCGTTCTTCCAGTCGCACTCGTTCAGTCTCTTGTTTTTGCAGCGCCAGTCGCTTCTGGTTCAGTTCCAGCGGCAGGGATCCCATCGCTTTTTTCCAGGCGAGCCGTTGCTTTTCGAGACCCGTTTTCATCGCCTGTTCACGGCGTGGCCGGTCGAGTGTTTTCTCGCGTTCCTGCTGTAATCGAAGCGATTCCAGGCCAAATTCGATCTGTTCGATCTCGTTTTTCTGTCGCTTCAAGATAATCTCTTCGGTTTCCTCCGTCAGATCCTTGTCGCGATACATCTTCTGCAGTTGTTTGAATTCTTCGCGCGAGTATTCCAGCATCTGCATCCGCGACTTCAGCAAAAAGTCCGCCGACTTTAACTGTTGTTGACGTTCGATGTCGTTGTACCGCTGAAAGTCTTCCTCCGAAATCTGCTTGTCACGATCGGTTGCCGCCAGATTCAAGGGGAGCGATTGTTCCAAAAGGGGCAACTCATCCCGGGCCAGCTTCAAAGTGATCTCGGCCAATTCCCGTTCCAGTTGCAGGTCACTCAAGGCCTGATCGATTTTTGTCGTATCAAGCTCCAGCAGCAGATCTCCGGCTTTGACTTCGGTTCCGTGAGCCACCGCAGACTTCACCGTCAGCGGACTGGACCAGGATTTCGCATCGATCGAAACCTCGGTCGTCTGCTCAGCCTCGATCGTCCCCTTCAAGGTCACCTCGATGACGACCCTCCCTGTCTCGACCTTCAGGCGAGCAGGCTCGGTCGCATTCCCGACAGCAGGCTTGACCGTCTCTTGCGAATTCACGGCACGGGCTGATGACCAAAAGAGCAAACTTGCCGAGCAGGCGATGATCGAGAACCAGCAGAGGGTTCGATTCATAACGAAAACCTTCCGTCTCAGAGGATGTTTCAGAGGATGTTTGAGTGTGAAAATCGCTCGGTGTACCACCGAAAGAGCGACCGGAAACAGTGTGTAAAATCCTCGGGATCGCGAGTGAGCATCGCTTCGATCTCGGCGAGCGAGTAAAAATCTCCGGAAAGAATCTCACCCGGATCAAACGTCGGAGACTCATCCGTCACCGCACGATAGAGCCCACTGTGCTCGAACGAGGTCATCGCCCCTGCCGCAGGAAAGATCCCCAAAAATTCGACGGTCGCTTTTAAGCCAAGCTCTTCTTCAAGTTCCCGTACAGCAGCCGTCGCGTAGTCTTCACCCGCACTCAGGTGCCCCGAGGCGGACGAAGTACACTTCAGCGGTGCCTCGTCTTTGGTTGCTGAGCGGCGATGCACCAGCAATTCACCTCGTGAATTGAACACAAAAATATGGACCGCACGGTGCAGCCAGTGATTGGCATGAACCACCGAACGGGGTGACTGAAAGAGGACTCGATCCTCTTGGTCAACCACATCGAACATCTCTTCCATCATGTTGATTTCAACCCTTCCCACCCAGGAATCACGGATTCAGACCAAGGTGGCATCCCGAGCATTTGAGGACGAGATTGCAGACATCTCGCAAATCCGACTGCAGCCCCCCAACAAACAATCGTCACACCGGTCGCGCCGATCACTTGTTCAGGCCAAGCCAAGTCCATTCTCAAGCGGCATACGGCTGAATGACGTGTTGATCCATTCGCTTCGCGATCTCGGTCAAGCGTTCCAGTTCACCACCCCCCACTTCGGCGGTGGCCCAACCAGAATAACCAATCTCTTTCAAGGATTTCAGTACGGCTGGCCAGTCGCAATCTCCGTCGCCGATTTCCACACCGAATCCCGCCCCTTTACCTTTTTCGTTGGCGATTTTGCGACTGAATTCCTTGATGTCCAGCTTGCCGATTCGCGACCCCAAGGTCTGGATCCAGTGTTCAGGCCAGCCATAATTCACGATATTGCCGACATCAAAGTAGGATCCCACCATCGGACTTTGAAACTCGTCAATATACCGTGCCATCTCGACCGGGCTGAGCAGGAAATTGTTCCAGACGTTTTCAAACAGGATTTTGATCCCGAGTTCGGTCGCCAGCGGAATACATTTTTTGATCTCAGCCTGTGAACGGTGATAGGCCGCTTCGTACGAGATTTCTTTGTTTACGACGGCAGGAACAAGCAGGACCGTTGTTCCGCCGTAGATTTTCGTCTCACGCAAACACTTTTGCAGGACTGTCACCCCTTGGGCTCGCACTGCAGGGTCGGGGCTGCTGAGTGGCTGGCCCCAGTGGACATAATCGACCATCCCATGCACGATCAGCCCGGATTCACTCATCGCCCGCTTGACCTCGTCGACCGGTTGATCGCTGTCGACATCAATCCCTTCAAAACCCGCCGCTTTCGCCAGCTTGAACTTGTCAACCAGCGAACCTTTCCCCCCAACCATACTCAGCTTGAGCGCCTTCCGCAGGCGAGGTTTTTCCTCGGCCGCAATGGCAGTCTGGCTGGAAAGGGCCAGCAATCCCGCTGTGGCCGCCAGGCCGGCAGTGTTCAGGAATTCACGACGGTCGAGTCTCTGAGGCATGGTCGCTTCCAATTCAAGGGTTCCGCAATTTGGTTGGACCACTGCAGTTTAGCAATTACTTTCGTCCGATACAGTACAGATAGCGGTCCGTCCTGAGAAACATTCGCCCCTCCGAAAATGCGGGGGTGGCATTGCAAGTTCCGGCATCTTCATCGACCGAGTTCTTTGCCACCGATTCGAATTGCGGTTTGGCCGCATAGACATACGTCCCATTTTCACGTGATGCGGCGTACAGTTGGCCGTTCGCGAACACGACCGACGCATACAATTGTCCGGCATCGGCCAGCCGCTCTTTGTAAACTTGTTCGCCATCCGCTGTCCGCACGCAATACGCGATTCCTCGATCACTGACCCAATACAGATGATCCCCCACCAGGAGGGGTGAGGTGACGTACGAGCCGAAATCTTTTCGCCAGACCGTGTGGGTTTTGGTGACATCATCGCGGCCACCCGCCCGAACCGCGACCGCCCCCCCTTGACGCCCACCAATTGCATAGACGACCCCTTCGCGGGCGACCAGTGTCGGACAAATCGCTCCTTCCTTAATCCCTTCACTAAACCAGAGAAATTCACCGTTCGCAGGGTCAATTCCCCAGAGCTCAAAAGGGACACTGGCGACAAGTTCCTGCTTCCCGTCGGGAAGATCGACCAGGATGGGTGAGCTCCAACATCCCTCAAAGCCATCCGCTTCCGTTTTCCAAATCTGCTTCCCTGTTTCCTGATCCAGCGCGACCAGCGCTTTTCCTTCGGCAAACGCGGGGACAATGACCGAGTTTTGATACAGAATCAAGCTGGTCCCTTGACCCCACCCCATCTGGGCTGATCCGGTCCCAACACTGGTCTGCCAAAGCTGCTTGCCATTGAGATCGAAGGCGAGCACCCCGGCTTTTCCAAAAAAGACGTACACACGTTTGCCATCGGTGGCCGGGGTACTCGTGGCATACCCGTGGCTTTGAATGAACCCTTGATAGCGATCTTCGTCAGCGGTCCCCTTGACCGCGGCTTCCCATAACACTTTGCCATCGGCTCGATTCAGACAGACCAAGACTCGTTCCAGTCTCGCCAGTTCACCCGGTGCCGATTTATCAACCCCGTATCCTCGGTAACTGGTGACAAAAACACGATCCCCCAGGGTAATTGGGCTCGAGGCGCCTGGACCGGGGAGATTGACCCGCCACAAGACGTTCTCGGCAGCGGACCAGGTCGTCGCATAGTCATGCGAGTCCGCAACCCCGGCACCACCAGGCCCACGAAATTGAGTCCAGTCCGCAGCCAAGGCCGTTTTTCCCAGCCAGCCGCTCAGGCCCAACAGTACGACTAACCGAAACAGGGATCGCGACATACAAAACCTCGCACAATTCGATCAAGCGTCGATCAACAGAAACCAGCTCATCACCGGAATCGAATTTGACTCATGGTTTTTGACAAACCCAGCAGGAAAAATCCTGTAGGAAAAACCATCCAGAAAGAGTAGGCCCCCGGCCTTCGCAGGAATGCCGGGGGCTAATCAAAAATGGCTACGGCTGCTTTGACAGCCAAGCGTCAGGCAAATCCGCACCGTAGCAGCGATCCCGGCACTCACTGATCTCGATCAAGTCCTGACCGTGACCAAATCAGCTGGAAAAGAATATCGATTACGGCGAGATCGCATCCAGTAACGGTCATTCACCCTTGGGCTGAGGTCGTTTTGGACGACCACCTGCACCGCCACCCGGTCCACCAGGACCACCTCGACCACCGCGCAGTTGGGCGACATCGAACTCTTTCCCTTTGAGCTTGGCGAAAGTCTCGAGCTGAGCCTTGGTCAGCACTTCATTGATCTTCGCTTCACGTTCTTTATTCAGTTCCTGCATTTTTTCAAAACCACCAGCCCCCCCCCCGCCTGCACCTTGCTGGAATAATTCCCGAGTCTTGGTACCGAATTCTTCATTCAACGAGGTGATCTTGTCGGTTTGTTCCTTGGTGATGGTCAGTGCTTTGACGACTTCTGCGTCGGAATAGGCGGCGGCACCCATTGCCTGCCAGCTGATCTGCTGGAGACGGGTATACTGGTCCGGGGTCACAGCCGCTTTTAATTTTGGCGTGAACTTTTCGTTAAGCGTCTTCATCGCGGCCATGCGCGTTTCCATCGCCTTCGTTCGTTCCTCTGGAGTCATGTTCTGGAAGTTCGCACCCCCACCTTGTCCGCCACCCCACGATTCGCGCATCGCGGTACCATACTCCTCGGTGATTCCCTTGACTTTCGTGACACCCTCTTCCGTCAGTCCCAGGTCTTTTTGCACCGCTTCGTTGCCGGCGAGCATCATCAGGCCCCCGCCACCGAAACCACCACGGCCACCACCAAAACCGCCACGGCCACCACCACCCGGTTGAGCTTGAGCCGTCGCCGCAAACGCGAGACTGGCTGCCAGACAGAGGATCCACATCTTCAATTTCATCGTAATATTCCTTCTCTGAGATATTCTGGATTCCAGCGAGGCCGAACAGCACGCGAACGGCTCAGAAATTTCTCGTGGAAACACTCGTTCCAACACCCGTACTCAAATCATTGCATTCACTTCACGACACCGACTTCATCACATCAACAAACCATCCCAAGTCAGCCGACCTCAAGGAATGGGACGAGCACCCCCATCGGGAGATGATCCACCTCCACGATGACCCTTTTTCCTACAACTTCTCGACGAATGATTTTCCAGGCATGACATTCGCCTTCTCACCCGGCCCCATCACCGCAAGCACAGGCTTCTCTTTCCCCATTACCTCGACGGCAAGTGGCAAACGAACCTCAATGGTTGTCCCCACATCGAATTGACTCTTGGCAACAATCGTCCCACCATGCGCCTCAACAATGGTTTTACAAATTGAAAGCCCTAATCCGCAACTCCCCTCAGCACGAGATCGCGCCTTATCCACTTGATAAAATCGATCGAAGATCTGAGCTAACTGATCCTCGGCGATCCCCACACCCGTATCCATTACAGAAATCACCGCTTGCAGGCCCTCGGTCCGTGTAGTGATCTGAACCTGCCCCCCTTCCCGATTGTAACGAATCGAATTCGTCAGCAGGTTTGTTATCACCTGAGATAAACGATCCCAGTCGCCACAGACTTTGCACGGGGTCGCCTCGCAATGAATCTGCACCTGCTTCGCTGCAGCCAGTGGTTCAACCAGTTCCGCACAGTCCCGTAACAGGGGCTCAATATCAAAGGGGGCTTGTTTCAGTGACGGTGTCCCTGCATCGAAACGGGCCAGCACCAGCAAGGCGTCGATCAGCGACTTCATCCGTTGTGAAGCCCGACGGCAGGTCTCGATTGCGGCACGATAGTCTTCATTGGATCGGGGTCGGGAAAGGGCGAGTTCCGTATGGGCTGCGATCACCGATAAGGGGGTCCGCAGCTCGTGAGACGCATCCGCAGTGAATTGACTTTGCCGTTCAAAGGCCGCTTGCAAACGATCAAATGTTCCATTCAAAACGGTCGCCAATTGACCGAGCTCACTGTCCGTTTCTTTGATATTAATTCGTTCTGATAAGTTCTGAGCCGAAATCGATTCGGCGGTGGCAGTCATGCCGGCAATCGGTCGTACGGCCCGGGCGGTCACCCAACCACCCCCTAAGACTCCGGCAGCGAGCACCACCAATCCGGATGCCGCAAGTAACAATCCAGAACGATG
>CAMBQP010000014.1 GCA_945869955.1 Schlesneria paludicola DSM 18645 | reverse complement strand
GTACAGATCGCGACCGCATCGAGTCCGGGTGTTTGCAAGAGCTCTTCCATCGTCGCGCAAGTCAGCGGAATGGCAAATGCAGTGGCCACTTCACGACAGCGGGCCTGATCCACGTCCGCCACCACGACAACTTTAACCCCTTTGATCATCTGCAGCTTGGGTAGGTGTTTGGCCCGCGTCACTTCCCCGCAACCAACGATTCCAATCTGGATTAGCGGCAACGCGCTTGTTGACTGGTCTGCTTCGGCTACTGTTTTTTGTGCCACTGAAGGGCTCATTTGCTCGTCTTTTCAGGAAAGGAGTTCGAACACCGCCGTGAGGAAGAGGGTGACCACGATGCTCGGCAAGAGAGCCCTGCTGAGCAGAGGGGGTTTTGATGTCAATGAATCGCTCGCCGCTCGGCGATTCATGGCGCTGGTGACACTGCACGTGTCACAAAGGTTTGATGGCGTTCCCGGACGCCGCTGATTAACTTGCAGGCGTTCTCGAAGTAGACTTTACGAAGAACCTCGTCCGGGAGGCCCACGCCGTAGATCTGCCAGAAACCTTGGGGAGGAAAGGGGTTTTCTGCGTACGGAAAATATTCGTCATAGGTTTCCAGAAACCGCCAGTGGTACTTGAGTCGCTCGGCCGCACGTGGGCCATCTGTGGCAAACAAAATCCGATCTGCATATCGAAGAAAAAATTCTCGTGACGTATACGGTTGTCGCCCAAGCTCCGCGATCCGGGCCGCCAGATCCACGTGTAGATTGGGATAGGTATCGAGCCAGCGACAAACGGCACTCAGGTCTTCGGCACTCGAAGCGACATGCGCCCCAATAAAAGTTGTTTGCGGATGTCGGGCGACAATGTGGAGAAACTGTTCGATTAACTCGTCGTACGAGGGAAAACCCGGCCCGGCAAAACTCCACTCTGGATGGCGTTTCAATTCCTCCCAACGTTCATTCGTGGCATCGATTGGCAGAAAGAAGGCCTTGGGGTCTGCGGTATGAATCAGGACTGGAAAACCGAGTTCGCCACAGGCCGCCCAGATCGGATCCCAGCGGGGGTCATCGACTCGGACGAGTGTTCCATCGGGGTTGCGATAGACCAGCCCCAGGTCTTTAAAGACTTTCAGGCCACAGGCCCCCTGCTCTTTCGCGGCAGCCAGTTGTTGGGCCATGCGAATTCCAAAATCGGGCTGCTGACAATCCCACGTCGCGGGATTGGTCGCTTCCCCTTTCCCTTGCCAGTCAATATTGGCAAAGATGACGAAGCGGTCGCGGTGTCGGGTCCAGAGATACTTGCAGTGGGCATTCAGCTGCTCACCCAACCCCCCATCCAGACTGACCCCCACCGCAATATTCTGGGCGTCCATCAGTTCCACAAATTCATCAAGTCGTTTGGTCGAGTTTTCCAGTCGAATTTTGGGGTGAACGTGAACATCCACCACGGGAAATCGGGCTTGTTCGAGGGGATGTTTTGTGACGTTCAGCATCGGTTCCGGGCGAAAATCGGCCAGTGGCAGGTTCGCCGGGGTGGTTTCGGCCCCTGATTGCGTCTCCGGTGGGGGGGCTATTTTCGCAGGTCGATTCTCGAAACGGCAACCTACTATGAACAGGATCGTCATTAACAGCCACCGGTCAGCAGCCGGGAATCGAGTCGATGTTCGTCGATCGAGGGATTGCGATCGCATCGCGATCGATTGGGAATGCAATTTGGCAAGCAATAGGTCAATCATGGTCGAGGCTTGGCAACTCATTGGATCATGCCGGTCAGTTTTTGGTGGGGGGGGCGAGAGCCCGTGGTTTTATTTTCGACCTAACATCCGATCGAGCGAATCACTGGTTTGATAGATCAGTGCTTCTGGCCAGTGCTGGTAGGGATGGAAGTACTCGAACGTCAAATAACGCTGATAGCCATTTGTTTCGAGAGCGTCGAGCACGGCGGGCCAGTTGGTGGTCCCGTCGAGTAACGGTCGGAACGCTTCCAGTGACGAATCGGTCCCCTTTTTGGTGAACTCTTTCAGATGGACATTGCGGATCCGCTGACCCAGATAGGCGATCCAGTGTTCGGGAAATTGATACTGCATGATGTTTCCCGTATCGAAGTGAACGTGGACGAATTCCGAATGAAATCCATCGACGAATGCTCCCATTTCCATCGGGGTCATTAGATAGCCGTTGAAGAAAATGTTCTCGATGTTCAGGTGAATTTTCAGCTTCTCGGCCTGCGGCAACAGCTTGGCAATCGCCGCTTTGGCTCGTTGATCACAGACATCGTTGGCAACCGGTTCGTAGTCGGTCCGCCAGGGAATGTGGACGGCGCCCGGCACGACCAGCAAGTTGTCCGTTCCCAGATCGTGGGCCGCGCGGGTCATCAGGCTGGCCAGTTCCAGACCTCGGGCACGTTTCTCGAGGTCATGGCTGGTTAAGGGGTAGGGCCAGAACATGAACGAGCAAAGCCCGCTGATCTCAATCCCAATCTTGTCGGCCAATCGGCGAATTGCCGTGAATTCTGCTGTTCCCGATTTGGGCGACAATTCGCTGTCGAGGTCATAGTTGAGTTCGATCCCATCAAACCCCGCGTCCTTTGCCAGTCGCAGGGATTGCTCGAGCGACATTTTGTCGGGAAAAGGAAAGGCCCAGAGATTAATTGACTTTTTCATCTGGTACCGTTTGCCCGGCTGGGCTGCCGGTGTCGCCGGTTCCGCTGCCGCGACGGTCCCCCAAGGACCACGCATCACAGCCGAGGCCACCCCAGCCGCTGCCAGAGCCGTCCCTAAAACCGTGCGGCGACTCATTCCATTCGAGTCCTGGAGCGGAATCAATTCGGACATGGCGAGACCTCAGTCAGAAAGAGGGATTAGCAAAACGTGCTAATTTTAAGTTACACCGCGAGCATCAATACCGCGAACATCAATCAATGAGAGGCTCAGTGACGGAAGTGACGTTGACCGGTCATGATCATCGCGATGCCGAATTCATTACAGGCGGCAATCACTTCGTCATCTCGTTTGGAGCCACCCGGTTGGATGACCGCCGTGATCCCTGCCTGGTGAATCTGGTCAATACCGTCACGGAACGGGAAGAACGCATCCGAAGCACAGACCCCTTGTCGAGCTCGATCATTGGCCTTGTAGGCTGCGATAAATGCGGAGTCCAGACGACTCATTTGCCCCGCACCGACGCCGACCACTTGTTCCCCTTTGGCGAATAGAATGGCGTTGGATTTCACATGCTTGCAGACCAGCCAGGCGAATTCCAGATCGGCCATTTCGCTGGCGGTCGGAGTCCGACTCGTGACGACTTTCCAGGCCGATGTCTGTTCGGCAGATTCATCCCGATCCTGAATCAGCATCCCCCCGGTGACGCGCCGATATTCCTGACTCAATGGTCGAGCTTCGAGCATGGCGGGGGACTTGAGCAGCCGAACATTCGCTTTCCACTTGGGGATCGTGGTCAGTTTTGCAAAGGCTGTCGCCGAATATCCCGGTGCCACGATCCCTTCGATAAAGTGGCCGGGAGCACAGAGTTGATCCGCAGTCGCTTCATCGACTTCGCGATTGAAGCCTAGAATCGAGCCAAATGCACTGACCGGGTCCCCGGCATCTGCCTTGACGTAAGCTTCCGACAGGGTGGTCGCCACGGCACAGCCGCAAGGGTTGTTGTGCTTGATCACCACCGCAGCGGCTTGCGAAAATTCTCGCACAATTTGCATGGCGGCATCGAGATCGAGCAGGTTGTTGTATGAGAGTTCTTTTCCATGCAGAATCTCGGCTGCTGCGAGCGTTGATGCTGGGGGATTGGCCTCCACATAGAACGCAGCCCGTTGATGTGGGTTTTCCCCATAGCGAAGCGATGAACGTCGCTGGTAATTCAGGCTTAATTGCGGCGGAAAGTCTTTATCGTCGGACGACGAAGCGGGACTTGCAGCGTCGGTGGTCAAACCCGCCAGATAATCGGCAATGGCCCGATCGTATCGAGCCGTCATTTCAAAGGCGGCTGCCGCCAGTTCGCGGCGGAAGGCAAAACTTAATGCTCCTTGCTCAAGTTCCTGCAACACCCGACCGTACTGAGCCGGAGTTGTCACCACCCCGACGTACTTATGATTCTTGGCAGCGGAACGCAGCATGCTGGGGCCACCAATATCGATTTGCTCGATCGCTTCTTCGGGGGTGACAGCAGTTTTCGAGATCGTTTCCACGAACGGATACAGGTTCACCACGACCAGTTCGAACGGAGTGATGCCGTGATCGGCCATCGATTTGGCATCTTCCGCCAGATCAGGACGCCCCAACAATCCCCCATGGACTTTCGGATGCAGTGTCTTGACGCGTCCATCCATCATTTCGGGGAAGCCGGTGTACTGCGCCACGTCCAGCACGGGAACCCCAGCCGCTTCGAGGGATTTGCGAGTCCCTCCGGTGGACAAGAGCTCAAATCCGAGGCGGACAAGCCCTTGAGCAAAGGGAATCAAACCTTGTTTGTCGCTGAGGCTGATCAACACACGACGAGGACTGGCGGGCATGAAAACAACTTTCAATGAATTTCAGTGACGGCTTCGACGGTCAGGAAACAGGATCAGGGGATGGACTTTAAGTGAGGGTCTTGATTTTGTCAGTTCTACTGATCATACACGAATGACAGGACAATTTCTCGGGTCTGCTGGTGCCGAGAAATGGGGTCAAAAAAACGTTTCTCTCCAATCCCGATCAATCAACAGATCCAAAAGTGATTGATCGAACAAGCGGTCGGTAATTTGCATTAACCTGAATTCGCACCTGCGAGCAGCGGGAATTCATCCAACCTGCATCAATCGTTAACGGTTTCTTGATGACATTGAGGAACATGCATGCGTGATCAAAAACGGGCCGATGAAGAACCTTCTCATTCCCAGCAAAAAAAATGTCGCCTGTTTCCAACGGTCGGTTGGCTCTTTGAACACTTTGAACACTGAATTTCCTGACATGTTTGTGAAGTTTTCCCCAGTTGAGGATCCGTCTCATGAGAATGCTTGATCGTCGGATTTTTCTTGGTTCGTCGTTGGGTGGCATGGCTGCCGCGATGACATTTCCGTTCGCTCTCGCTGCAAACGAACGCTCGCGTTTGACCGACGGGGCCGCTTCACCCCTGCCCGATTTTGCACCCGACACGCTGTTTCTCACTTGGCAGCAGGATCCGACCACCACCATGACAATTCAGTGGGTCGGCGCTGAAGTTTCTTTTGATACCTCGATCCAGTATGCGACCTGCGACAATCCCGTTTGGCAAATCGGCAAAACGATCACAAAACCCTATCCCAATACTGATCTCAAAGTCTTTCGATCGGAATTGACGGGGCTGACTGCCGGGACTGAATATCAATTCCAGATTGGCAGTACGGCGAAGATTTATCGCTTTCGCACGATGCCCAGTAAAGCGACGAATACGATCCAATTTGTGTCCGGAGGCGACTGCGGCATTGACCAGCATGCGATCAACACCAATATCCTGGCCGCGAAGCAAGAACCCTATTTTGCGCTCATTGCCGGGGATTTGGCCTATGATAATGGGCGAGCCCCCGACACCTTTACAACCTACTTACGAAACTACCATCAACATATGGTTGACCCAAAAGGTCGATCGATTCCGATGGTCACGTTAATTGGAAATCACGAAGTCGCCGGGGGCTATCAGGCCCAGCGTAAAGATTCGCCACAGTACCTGAGTCTCTTCGACGGATTTTACACGGAAAACACGTTTGGCACGCTCGACTTTGGTAACTATCTCAGCCTGGTGTTGCTCGATACCGGTCACATTGCCCCGATCGCAGGTGATCAAACAGATTGGCTGGAAAAAAGTCTGTTATCGCGTCAAGACCGACCTCATCTGATTGTTGCCAATCATGTTCCGGCCTATCCTTCCTATCGGCCTCCTGAAGGGGTGAATGGCAAATTCGGGACGGGGGAAGAGCAGCGCAAGCACTGGTCTCCGCTGTTCGAACGCTTCCATGTCGATGTCGTGCTTGAGCATCACGATCACACTTTTAAGAGAACACATCCGCTCACCAACGGAATGCAGGACAAATACGGAGTCTTATATCTGGGTGATGGTTCGTGGGGAAAGCTTCGCATCCCCAAGCAACCTGAAGAACGCCCCTATCTGGCTGCGGTGAGTGCTGCGTATCACATGACGGTCCATCGCCTCGAGGGTGAGCAGCGTTTCCACATGGCCATCGAAGAATCCGGCAAGGTTGCAGATGTTTGTATGACGACGAACAAACGTCCATCAAAATAAAAATCGTCTCAATGAAAAATTGATAATACTCACGCTTCACGCCAGCCTCTCGAAAATCTCTTGAAGCTGTTGCGGTCGTCAATCGAATTCATACTCGGTTCATTAGTCGGTCGTTGGTTCTTGAGCGGTCTATTCCGGCGCGGTTCCAGTCCCCGCACCCCCAATGACCCGTTGCATCTCTGTCAGAAACCGCGATGGCTTGGTTTTGTACCGTTTGCCCCATTTCATCCGGGTTTGGGCAAAGCTGATGGTCAGCACATCTTTCGCTCGGGTGATCCCGACATAGGCGAGTCGACGTTCTTCTTCAATCGCAGAGGGATTGTTTTCCAGTTCATCGGTGATCGAGCGTTTATGAGGTAGCAGGCCTTCTTCCAGGCCGACCAGATAGACGCGGGGAAATTCCAGTCCCTTGGCACTGTGCAGCGTCATCAGCTTGACCGCCGACTGTTCGAACGAATCATCCTCGCCAAAGTTCCGGTCATTACCATTAAGTGACGACTGATCGAGGAAATCAGAAAGATCCGGCCGGTCAGCGCGTTGCTCGTACTCTTTCAAGGATTGAATGCATTCGTCCAGCACCGCGGAACGAGCCAGTTGCTGGGCGGCATCCTTATATTGCTTTTGGATCTCTCCTTCGTAATCGATGTCGTGGATCAGCTTTTGTAGCGATGCCGCCAAGCTCATGCCGGGGGTTTCGAATTGCCGCTGAAACTCTTTCATCATCTCCCGAAAGGTTTCGATCGCTTTGGCGGTCTTGGGAGTGATCGCTTTTTCGGCCAGGGCTTCGGGGATGACGTCCCAGATCTTGCGACCCGACTTGACCGCGCGACTTAAGAGTTTTTCGATCGAGGCTTCGCCGATCCCTCGGACAGGGGTGTTGATGATCCGCAGCAGCGAAACTTCATCGGCGGGATTTGAGAGCACTTTCAGATAGGCCATGATGTCACGGACTTCGGTCCGATCGAAAAAGGATTGACCCCCGATCAGTTGATACGGCACACGCACCCGGCGGAGTTCGGTCTCAAACAGGCGGGGTTGCTCGTTCGTGCGGAACAGGATGGCAATGTCCTGAGGGGCGACTTTCAGTTCCTTCACCAGATAGTTGATCTCGCGGACGACCCCTTCTGCTTCGGTCTGTTCATCCGAGTAAGGTTTGACGATCGGTGTCGGGCCTTCCTTGTGGGCAATCAGTGTCTTGTCATGTCGACCAAGATTGTGTTTTACCAGTTGGTTGGCGAGCCGAATGATTTCTGTCGTACACCGATAATTGTCCTGCAGGCGAACAATTTTCGCTCCGGGAAAGTACTGCTGGAAATTGAGGATGTGTTTCACCTCGGCACCGCGCCAACCGTAGATGGACTGATCGTCATCCCCCACGACGCAGATGTTGTGATGCGGCTTGACCAACGCCGCGACGATCTGGAACTGCATCTCGTTCGTATCTTGATACTCGTCGATCTGGACCTGTTCGAACTTCTGCTGTTGTCGCGCGAGAACCTCGGGAAATTGGTCAAACAGTTGTGCCGTCAACAGCAGCAGATCGTCAAAATCGACCGCGCCGGATGCGCGTAAGCTTTGCTGATAACGTCGATAGGCAGATGCTGCGAGATATCCTTTGTCATCTTCAGCGTACTCGGAGGCCAATTCAGGAAGGACCCCGACCATTTTCCAGCGACTGATCTGCGACAGCAGATCGCTGGGTTTGAGTGCCGTTTCGGCAACTTTGATATCTCTCAAAGCGCGACGTGCTGCCGATTCCTGATCGCCCCGGTCATAGATCACAAATTTCTTCGGGTATCCCAAAGCTTCAATTTCGTCACGCAAGATCCGAACGCAGAGCGAGTGAAATGTCGAGATCAGCGGGCGACTGCGGGGGCGACGACCGAGAAAATGCGACATTCGCTCGGCCATTTCCTTGGCTGCCTTGTTGGTGAAGGTGACCGAGAGAATCCGGGTGGGATCGACCCCATTGCGGATTAATTCTGCCATGCGATAGGTAATGACGCGCGTTTTCCCCGTTCCGGCACCGGCCAGCACCAGCAGTGGGCCTTCCAGCGTGATGGCGGCGTCGAGTTGCGAGGCGTTCAAGTCTTTCAGCGAAGCGGGTGCTTGGCGGGATGAACCTGCGTTCGCCCCAGCCCCCCCCTTCCCTGCAGAAGTCGAAGCTCCAGGCTGTGGTGCGGGAGTACTGAGAAACGGTGAATAGGGAACGGGAGACGACACAGTTCATCCTTGAAGGGCGCAACAAACAATCCTCGTACCGATCGAGTTTAACAGCATCCGGTCCCCTGGTGCAGCATCAAACCCCGAATCGGTCAAGAATGTTCTGCTCGCTTCGCAGGGGAGGGCGAGATTGATCGTAACGGAGAGGGATTTCCGGGATTGATTTCCGCGTTCGGAATGGCAATTCCGCCAGAGTTACCCAGACAAGTGCGGAATTGCCGATGTTCACGATCACTTATCGCTGGAACGGATCGGAAAAAGGGCTTGTGGTCCCAGTTGTTCAATCCGTACGTGGCCCATCAAAACAGGGGCCACGTTTGTTGCTGGATCGAGCGATTTCGGGTCTTGTTGTCCAACCCATGCGCTGCCCATCAAAATCTCTGCCAAAAATTCTGACCCTGTCGACTCGACCTGTCGACTCTACCGCTTACAATTTGCCATGCAAAAAAAACGGACCGAATCACAGACACTTCAAATTGCTGACCCACTCGTGACAGAGTCCAGTGGTGGTGCCACACCACGCGGAAGTCGGACTCGTTTTGAACGTTATCGCCTGCAGGTCAAGCAAGAAAAATTGCCCAAAGGGGGAATTCATTCTTCGGGTGACACGCGCAGCGCGAAAGATCGCGTTCGCTCGGCGCGGCAGCTGAGCTGGGAATTTTTGCGGTTGCTCTCGCCGTTTCGCTGGCAGGTGACCTGGATTCTGATTTCGGTGACGCTCTCGACACTGATTGGATTACTCCCCCCTGCCGGGACCAAATTCATTATTGACTATGGGCTGAATGGAAAAACCTTACCTCCAGCGTGGTTGAGTCGATTTCCTGCCTTGGCGAACCCGCGGCAACTTTTGTTATTCACCGTGATTGCCGTGGCGGTGATCTCGCTGTTAAAAATTGTGATCCACGTCTGGGGTCGCTGGTATGCGACCAAGATTTCTAAGCAGATTCAATTAAATCTCCGCCGCCAGGTTTTTGAGCACGCGGTTCGTTTGCCATTGCACCGGATCCAGGAAATTCGTTCGGGTGGCGTTGCCTCGATTTTGCGTGAGGATGGAGGGAGCGTCGGGGAACTGGTCTTCGGGATGTTGTTCAATCCCTGGCGGGCCATCATTCAACTGGTCGGCAGTCTGGCAATCCTGGCTTGGGTCGATTGGACGATGTTGCTGGGGGCGATTGTCCTTTTGCCGACCGTCTTTGTGACGCATCGCGCCTGGATTAACCGTATTCGACCGCAGTTTCGCGTGATCCGCAAGCAGCGGGAACAGATCGATGCGGGGGCCACCGAGGCCTTTGCGGGGATGCGGATTGTCCGTGCATTCAGCCGGCAAAAGCGTGAGGCGACTCGATTCACTGTGGAAAACAACCTGATGGCACGTCAGGAACTGTATGCCTGGTGGTGGATGCGTGTTGTGGAGATGGTGTGGGAAACGTTGATCCCGGTCGCCAGTGCTGGCCTGCTGTTTTATGGGGGCTGGCGCGTGCTGGACGGGCACATGAGTGTCGGCGACCTGATGATGTTTCTCGTCTATTTGTTAATGCTGCTGGAACCTTTGGCGGCACTCGCACAGAGCGCAACACAATTTCAAAATAGCCTGAGTGGACTGGATCGGGTGCTGGATCTGTTGCAGGAGCCGCGCGAGATGCCTTCGAACAGCAAGTCGGTAAGGGCCGACCGTCGGCTGATTTCCGGGGATATCCGCTTTGAAGAGGTTTCGTTCACTTATCCCGGAACCGAATCCCCTGCCTTGAGCCGAATCAATCTGTCGGTCAAGGCCGGATCGACGGTGGCCCTGGTTGGACCCAGTGGTGCGGGAAAAACGACACTCAGCAATTTGGTGGCTCGTTTCTACGATCCAAGTTCCGGGCGGATCACGCTGGATGGGCGCGATTTACGGGACTTTGATGTCGAGTCATTCCGCTCGTTGCTGGGGGTTGTCGAGCAGGATGTGTTTTTATTCGATGGGACCATCGGACAGAACATCGCCTACGCAAGACGGGATGCGACAGAACAAGAAATTCGAGCGGCCGCAGCGGCGGCGAATGCGCTCGAGTTCATTGACCGGATGCCCGATGGGGTGAAGACGGTGATTGGCGAGCGAGGGGTCAAGCTCAGCGGTGGTCAGCGGCAGCGATTGGCGATTGCCCGGGCAATCCTCGCTGATCCCCGATTACTGATTCTGGATGAAGCGACGAGTAATCTGGATACGGAAAGTGAGCAATTGATTCAGCAAAGTCTGGGAGCGTTGATGCGGGGACGAACCAGTTTTGTGATCGCTCATCGCCTGAGCACGATCTCGAGTGCTGATCTGATTGTCGTCGTCGAGAATGGCCAGATCAGTCAAACGGGGAGTCACGCCGAACTGATGCTGCAAGGAGGAAAGTATCGAGCGATGGTCGAACAGCAAATTCGGATGACGTTGGGGGGGATCCAGAGCGAGCCCCCCGTGGCGGTTCCACATCACCACCACCACTAACCCTACTGGGCACCCAATCCACCGGTATGGCAGCGTTCTACCGGTGAACTGACGTGACGCGGGCCGGAAATTACTCGGCTTTGAGTTTCTTCCTGAGCTGGGCTTCGTGCAGTCGGCCGACGTGCCACATGTAGTTGGGGCCATAGCCTGCTTTGGGTCCCCACGTATTGCGGGTGGCTGCGACGAGGTGCTGGCGGGCCGAGGCGTCTTCCTCTTCAACCGCCTGGTTCAGGCCGATATACAGGTGGGCATAAAAGAGGCGTTGTTCGCGTTCTGTGTCGGACAGCTTTGCTTGTTCGATCTGTTTCAGGATCTGCTCGGGAGTCATCGTTCCGGCGAAGAGTTTATAGACGGCGGGGAATGGTTCGCGGTCGTCTTTCTGGTATTTCAAGAGTCCTTGCCGCGCTGTTTGTTGTCCCTCTGCCTGATGTTGTGACAGGTATCGCCAGATCCCATTTTCACGGTCAATCTGGTCAAACGAGTGGTAGCTTTCAAATTGAGCGGCGGCATCGGGATAGCGGCCTGCGTAAAAGAGTGCGATCCCGCGACGCCAATGGGAGGTGCGGATTGAGTCATCGAGTTCGATCATCTTGTCATAATCGGCAACCGATTCTTTCATTCTGCCGAGAAAAAACAGCGCATCCCCCCGTTGCGAGTAGCCATCGAGTCCCTTGGGGTTCCGCTCGATCAGACGCGACGCTTCGCTGAGCGATTTTTCGAACGAGGTGGTGAGTTCGGTCAGGCGGGCGGATGACAGCGGTGGTTCATCCAGGGCTGGCTTTTTTTCTGCCGTCTCTTGAGCAGCCAGCGGGGGGGCAAATAACAGGATCAAAACCAAAGCCAAGGTTCGTCGCATGGTGGAATCTCCAGGAATTTTTTTCTATCGAGCAGAATAGCGTGCATGGCCATGATTGTTCAGCCAGACCACTGAAGAACCTGGTCCAGAATCAAGATTTTTTCAGGCGGAGTTGATACTTGAAAAATATTTCATTTAGCCCATTTCTCCCTGTCTTCCTCAGTTCAATGACAAGAACCGGTAAATCCAGCGACTGGTTGAAGCACCGGGAAGATTTTCACGCCAAGACGCCCCGTCACGAGGAGGCCCGGAATTCCAAACAAGAGTTCATTGTGCCACGAGGTCTGCTTTGCGTCGCTGCGGCGTTGCGTCTTGGTGTTAAAAATCTGGATATTGAGCGTGAATGTGCGATGGCACCAGAGTGAAAAGTGAGTCGAATGGACCTGGGAACGCTCAATTCACCGGCAAATATCACCAGTAAATCCGGCCGGTGACGGATCTGTCGGAAATTCTGTGCGGTTTCCCCAAAACTTCCTCAAGATTGGTTTTGACACGATTTCGGCTTCTCACTACAACCCCTCCCGTCATGGACTCGGCAATGGATTGACTTGAGTTCAGGGCATCTCGATTGATTATAGCTGCCACCCAGGGAAGGACGGCGGAGTGAATTCAGCACCGCATGTGTTGTTGGTCGACGAAATTTCAGATACCGAAGCCGTACTCAAAGCGGTTTTGGGACCTCGAGGAACTTCCGTTGAACGAACCCGAGGAGCGATGGTCGCACGCCGCAACGAGCAGGGCAATTGCCCGCATGTGGTGGTGATTGATCTGGATGACGAGTCTGCTGCGGATACCGCGGCCTCGTTTGGCGAGTCGCACCGCATTCTGATTGGCTCGGTCAAAGCGACCGTCGAGGATCGAGATCGCTTCCTTTCCAAGCCGTTTCAGTATCCCGAATTGTTGAAAACAATCGAAGATCTGTTGTTGCTGCCGCCGTTGACGGAATCGCCCGGTTAAAAATTTCGCCGAGACATGCCCCCTTTTTTGCTTGAGATGCCCGTTTTTCGTCACGTTCGATATGATAATGGCCACTGGTGAATCCAAGGGTATTTGCCCACGTTTGCCAATTTCCTATCGTTCGGGGTGTAAACGTCGTGAAAAAGGCCTCGTTGCTCGTCGTTCAAGGCGTTGAGCAGGGTACTCGTTTTGAACTGGGTGACCGCCAATTAGCGGTGGGCCGGGATGCGCGCAGTGATATTCGTATCCATGATGATGAAGTATCACGCAATCACGCCACACTGCAAAAAGTCAAAGACGATTTCGTTTTAACGGATCGAAACAGTTCCAATGGGACGCTGGTCAATGGTGTGGCTATTCGGTCTCATGTTCTGGCTGATGGCGATCAGATCCAGTTGGGAAGCACATTACTGCTATTCAGCGGTGCCTCACGAGAACGCTGGCAGGAAAGTGCGGCCGACCGCGTGCAGTTGTTGCGTCGACACGACCCTGCCGATCGATCAAGTATCGTCACGCATCTGGGGCAAGAGACGGCAGGAACACCGGCACCGATCGCAACCGAGGGGGGCGATTCCCCGAACAGTCTATCAGTGCTTTACCGGATCGCTGAAGAAGTCGCCCGACCTTCCTCATCGTTGGAACAATCGCTGCAGCGGACGCTCGATTTGACGATGTCAGCGGTGCTGGCCGATCGGGGTTGCGTGTTACTAACCGACCCGCAGTCGGGAGAAATCAGTCCTCATGTGACCAGTCAGCGTGTGGCGGGGACTCCCGGTGTCCGCATGCCGATTTCGCGCACGATTATCGATTATGTGCTGAAGACGTGTCAGGGGGTCCGGACTTCGGATGCGCAGCATGACAGCCGATTTGACCGCACCGATAGCATCTTCCAAGCGGGAATTCGCGAAGCGATGTGTGTGCCGATGCAAGGACGCCATCAACTGATGGGGGTGATCTACGTCGACATTACGACCCCTGCGGAATCGCTGCTGATGCCGCGTGAGAAAACGGCGGGATTTCGTGAGGATCAGTTGCGATTGTTGATTGCGATTGGCCGACAGACGGCACTCGCCGTAGAAAATCATCGTTTCCAGCATGCGTTTGTCAAAGCCGAGCGGATGGCGGCGATGGGGCAGACGATTGCGACCCTGAGCCATCATATCAAGAACATTTTGCAGGGGGTTCGTGGGGGCAGTTATTTAATTGATATGGGTCTCAATGATCATAATGAAGAGCTAGTACGAAAAGGCTGGCATGTGGTCGAAAAGAATCAGGGCCGGATTTATAATCTGGTGATGGACATGCTGACTTTTAGCAAAGAGCGAAAGCCTGCCTATCAGCAGGCGCAACTGAATGAAACTGTCCATGATGTGTTTGAACTGATGCAGGCGCGGGCAAGTGAATGTTCGGTCGAGCTCTGTTTTCATCCCGCTAGCCAGCTTCCCTTATGCACCTTTGATCCCGAGGGGATTCATCGTGCGGTGCTGAACATCGTGACCAACGCGATTGATGCGGTCGAAGGGGCAGATCGGGCCACCGTGACGATCGAGACCGGGCTTCATCCGACTACGGAAATGTTCTGGGTCTCTGTCTCGGATAAAGTACCTGGGATTGTGGATGACCAACTGCAGCGGATCTTTAATGTCTTCGAGTCGACCAAGGGGGCTCGCGGCACCGGTTTAGGCTTGGCGGTCAGCCAGAAGATCATTCGTGAACATGGTGGTGACATCCGCGTGGAAAGCAAGCTGGGAGATGGCTCACGATTTACGCTCTCGTGGCCTCGGCTGGACGATGTGATTTCTTCAGGGCCGAAAACGATGACCTGACCGGCAATCCGGGTTTGGGGTTCAAATCTGTTTGCATTTCAGAAACGGATTGCTGACTCGAGTTGTAGGTTCGAATCGGCGTTTGGGGCGTTCATTGAGCGAATGCGTGTTTTGTGACCACCTCCCCCGCCCTATTCCCAGGCTGGTGCCGCTGGAAATCTGAGAGAATTTAACGCAAAGTCGCAGAGACGCGGGGACGCAAAGTAGACGGAAAGGAAACTTCCGATTTGCGGTCGAACAGGAAAGACAATGGGAAAGAAAATGGGGCTGCTGGGTCCTCTTCGACCCAGCAGCCCCATTGTGTCATTGATGAACCCTTACAAGCACTGGTTATGATTCGAGGCTTGTGTGGGTATCAGATCAATTTCAAGCGGTTGCCGTTTTGGCCTGCTTTTTCGAAGGCTTGGCTGCAGGGGAATTCAGGGCGGCCTCACGATTCACCAGCCAGAGCAGTACGGGGTTTGCGATGTAGACCGTACTGTAACAACCCGTGATGACACCAATAATCATCGAGAAGGCGAATCCATGGATCCCTTCACCACCGGCAACGTACAGCACCAGCACTACCAGGAAAGTGGTGAATGCGGTTAACAAGGTTCGAGAAAGGGTCTCGTTAACGCTCTGATTAATCATCGCATAGGTGACGTTCGGGCTCTTTCCCTTGATTTCACGAATACGATCGAAGATCACGATCGTATCATTCAGCGAATAACCAACGATGGTGAGCAAGCAAGCGATTTGATTCATGTTGATTTTGAAATCTTCCAACATGAACAACGGACCGATCGGGGTTTTACTCAGGTAGGCACCCAAGGCAATCGCACCGAGGGTCACAAGCACGTCGTGCGCCAAGGCGACAACGGCAGCCAGACCAAAGTAGATTTTTTCAAACCGGAACCAGATATAAATCACGATCGCCAGCAAGCTGGCCAACACCGCCATCAAGGCATAGTACTTGGTTTCGTTCGCCACCGAGGTGTCGAATGAATTCACTTCATCGAGGACGGGTTCGGTGCTGAGGCGATTCTGCACCCGTTTCAGGCCATCGGCAAAATCCTGTGCGGCGATTTCTGGCATCGCCCGGACCGTCAGTTCCGTAAACCTCTTGGGCGATTTCTGTTTTGGATCAGGCGAGGCCGCCGTATCAGCAGGAACCTCTGTAACTCCTGCGACCTGGATGAGTGACTGTGCCGACGAGTACTTCTTGCTGGCGTCGGGGTTTCCTTCCAGTTCCTCGGCAATATAAGCCACGAAGGTTTCGACCGACATTCCACCACTCAGTTTCACTTGAGCCAGGGGGCCTTGTGAAAACCGTGCAGCATCCCCTTCCAGTACGGCGGATGTGGAAACCGCAATGTCATTGACCGCGACACGAACAATCGCGTGCTGACTATCCGAGAAGGCTTTATTGATCTGTCCGATGACCGTGGCTCGATCAATTTCTGAAGTCCGGATTCGGAAACGTTTCCCCAGTTTTTGTTCTTCTCCCTTGAGCGTTAGCTGTTCGAGACTGAAGCCGTTGGGGAATGCCGATTCCATCTTGGTACGGATGTCACTAATGTTTTGTTTGTCAACAAATTCCAGTGTCGCCATGGTTCCACCGCTCATGTCGATGTCCATGTTCGAACTTCCTCGCACAGCGAGCGCCGCAAGTCCGGCGAGAATTAAGGCACCCGAGCAGAAAAAGGCAATCCCCTGATAGCTGAGGAAATCAATGTTGGTTTTACCGATTAACTGCATCATGGGAATCGTCTTGACCCATTTTTTCCGCTCGATAAGGTCAAATGCGAGGTGTCCGAAGTACAGTACCGAGAAGAGACTGACCGACAAGCCGATAAACAGCGAGACGGCAAAACCACGGATCAGATCCGTACCGATCATATACAGAATCAAGGCGGTGATGAGCGAGGTCAGATTGCCGTCGATAATCGCGGCAAAGGCTTTATCAAAACCATTCTGAATCGCCAGTCGCAGGCTGGCTCCTCGGGCAAATTCTTCTCGCATTCGCTCGTAAATGAGCACGTTCGAGTCGACCGCCATACCAATCGTCAACACCAAACCCGCCAGTCCGGGAAGTGTGAAGGTTGCCGAGATCAAGGCCATCGATCCAACGACCATCAGTAGGTTGAGCAGCAAGCTGAGGGCGGCAATCACACCCGCCACACGGTAGTAAATGATCACGAATACGAAGACGACCAGTCCCGAAACAAGGATGGCGTTAATCCCCTTTTCCTGCACGTCAACACCCAGCAAGGGGCTGATGGTGAATTCGCTGATGGGGGCCTGCTTCAAGGGAACTTCCAAGGCACCCGCATTCAAGACGCCAACCAGACTGACGACTTCATCCATATCAAACCGTCCCTGAATCACACCGCTGTCGGTGATGCGCGAATTGATTCGGGGGGCCGATTGAACTTTTCCGTCTAACAGAATCGCCAGTTTCCGATGAAACTGATCTGTCGTGTCTGGGAGATTTCTTTGCGTTAATGAGCCGAACAGGGCCGCTCCACGCGGGTTGAATTTAAACGAAACAGCGGGATTTCCGCTTTCATCCTGGGTTGGTGATGCGTTGGTCAGGTACTTACCAGTCACCGTATATTCGGGGGGTTCGTGCTTGATCAGGTATTGAATAACATTGATTGCTTCGCCGGTAATTTCATCTGTGCGTGGAACCTCGCGGACTGCGATTCGTCCGTCATTATCCGCTTTATTTTCCACCACGTCGCGCCATGAGGCGATCACGTTGGTTTCATCTCGGAGCTCGTTGATGCCGGGGGGGAGACGACGAGCTCGTTCGATGATGACAGCATGATCTTTGTCATTGGCGACGATTCCAAATTCGAGGCTTCCCAGTTTCGTGATCAAGCGTTTTTTCTGCTCAACCAAATCAGGCTCAGCCCCAGGAATAATAATTTCAATGCGGTCATTTCCCACGCGTCGGACGGTGACTTCCTCGGCACCCGACGGATTGATTCGCTTGGCAATTGCGGAAACCATCTTATCGATTGTTTCCACCGGAATCGGCTTATCCTTTTCCTTCTTCTGCTGCTGTTCAGCCGCCTCGTTGTCGATGCCATAGACAAGGTTGGTTCCCCCGGCGAGGTCGATACCGAGCGGAATCGCGTTTTTCCACGATTGGCCCAAATACATCACCCAGGCAAAAGGGGCTAGCGAGGCAAAAATTGCCAACAAGACAACCCCAATGCGGGTGGCCAGATCCTCTTGCCGCAGGAATTTGGCGAGCAGGTTTCCCAGCAGGAAGGGAACAACAAACACGATCAGCAGCAGTACCACCACTAGCAACTCGCGTCCTGTCGATCCTGTTTGCATCAATAACAGCGATATCCCGATTCCGTTCATTCGTGAATTCCCGTCCCGAAAGTGTGTCAGCGTCTGATGGAGAAAAAGGGTGAGTTCCGGAAATACTCCGAAGTCTCGTGAACTAACGTCTTGTGAACTCACAGAGCAACAGGCCGTCGAATCCATCTCGTGGGGCGAGATCGTTCACTCCAGCCGGTTGAGCGTTCAAGCGGGCTTGGTCACGTCCACGGCAGATTCGGAAAGGACCTCTGAAATTGCCGAGCGTCGAAAACGAATTCGTGTACCATCTTCCACCTTAAGTGTAACTTCTTTGCCATCTTGGCTGGTGTCGGCCACGATCGCGATGATCCCACCAATGGTGACCACGCGGTCATTCTTTTTGAGATTCTTCATGATGGCGTCACGTTTCTTCCGTTCACGCCGCTGGGGCGAGTCCATGAGCAGAAATAACACCAAAATGATGGCCAACGGAGGAAGCAGCACCATGAAAAATTGGTCGTTTTTGACGACCTCTTTTGCCGCTTCTTCTTGAGCCAACAGAAAAATTGCGTTTAAACCGTTCAACTGATATGTCCGTCTTAAGTCATCGAAATCGATCAAAAACCCTGATCTACAGGGATTACGCCCCAAGGGAAGATTGAGTTTTCCATCACTCTTCACCCAGATCGTCCCCCGTCAATCTTCGCAAAATCGGAAAAAATATCCAAGCGACGATTCGGCATCTTAAACGGATCGATTCCATCGGGCAAGTTGATCTGACCGGAACTCTGCAGAACGTCCTTCCCGGATCGCGGTTCGCAAATCTTTCAGCATCCGTTGGTAATAGGCAAGATTGTGCCATGACAACAGAATCGGCCCCAACATTTCCCCTGCAATGAAGAGGTGTCGGATGTAAGCTCGGCTGAATTGTTTGCAGACCGGACAGTCGCAGTCTGGGTCGACGGGGGTCGGATCTGTACGATGTTTGAGGTTTTTCAGCTTGAGCATCCCGGCACTGGTAAACGCCGTTGCGTTCCGCCCATTGCGTGTTGGCATGACGCAATCGAACAGATCAATCCCCCGCAGAACCCCTTCCAGCAGGTCGACCGGTCGACCAACTCCCATGAGATAGCGTGGCCGATCGGCGGGAAGGAGGGGCACGGTGAAGTCCAAGGTCTGGTACATCAATTCCGGTTCTTCACCAACGCTCAAGCCCCCGACGGCATAGCCCGGAAAATCAAGGGGTCGCAGCCCGGCAACGGATCGTTCGCGCAGCTTCTGGTTGGTTCCCCCCTGCACAATGCCAAACAGCGCTTGATCGGATCGTTGCTGTGCATCACGACAACGTGAGGCCCAGACGGTTGTTCGGTCGACTGCCTCTCGAATTTTTTCTTCCGGGGCATCGTGGGGAGGGCATTCATCCAGGCACATAATGCAATCCGCCCCCAGTTGCTCTTGAATGCGGATGCACTGAGCCGGGGACAATTCGAGCAGGCTGCCATCAATATGCGAACGAAATACCACTTTGTCTTCGTAAAGTTTTCGCATGGGGGCCAGGCTGAAGACCTGAAAACCGCCGCTGTCGGTCAGCATAGGCCCGTCCCACTGCATGAATCGATGTAATCCCCCCATTTCGGCGACGACATCCGCGCTGGGACGTAACGCCAGATGGTAAGTGTTCGAGAGCACCATCTGAGCCCCCGTTTGACGCAGCTGGTCAGGCGTCAGCCCTTTCACCGTGGCCAACGTTCCGACAGGCATGAAGGCGGGGGTTTCAACCGTGCCATGCGGAGTCTCCCATCGTCCAACTCGGGCACCGGTTGCGGTATCGACTGCGTCTAAATGAAAGCGAAACTGACTCACGGAAATTCTTTGCTCCTGCAAAATCTTGATTCGAGCGAGGAGCATACAACGGCAGTCGAATAACCGCAAAACGGGTTAAGACGAATCTTCAGAGAAAGATTTGTCGCGACCTCGTCGCAATGCGGGTGCAAGCTGGGTGCAACCGCGACCTTCATGAATCGAGGGGTTGCCTGGGTGAATCAATTCACCCAGGCTGCCCCTCGAAGCTCAGCCATCAACGATCACGGCTTGGTCGAGACCGATTTCGCCTTAAAAATAAGGATTTCGGGTCCCTCGGTTCCCTCTTGCTTCGGGACCGCCAGGTAGATCACTCCCTCAGACCAGAGACAAGTCCGAGAATCTTGGGGGGGGCTTTTTCTCCACAATTTTGTATTCTCCAGCCACTTTTTCGATGACGATCAGGGCGCTCTCACTGCACGAGGCATAAAGTCGACCGCTTTTTGGGTCAAAATGCAGGTCATCAATCCCCGCTGGAATCACAAGACTGGCAATTTTTTTCCCCGAGATGGCGTCAAACACGACCACCATCGGCTTTTTCTTCGGACAGCCGACAAACAACAGGCCCTGCTCAGCATCCTTTCCAACGTAAACCCTCTGTTTTGCCGCATGTGAGTGCACATGATCCGCCCCCGCCGCTTTGGACGAGAAAATCTGATGGTCATCACGTCCACCGAACACGTCACAGGTTCCCGCTCTGTTATCCGACGTAAATTAAATCGAGATCGGCAGCGTAAGAGGCCGCGAAAACCCGTCCCTGATCAGAGATCTGCCTGAGCAACGTTCCCGTTTTCAGGTCGACGATATCCGGGGTATGATTTGGCTTGTTCGCTACGAAGAGGCGCTGGACGCGAATGTCCACGTCGAGATGATCAAGCTTTCCGTTCACTCTTTCAAGAGAAATCGTCTTGGTTTCCACCCAAACAGGAGCCGCGTCGACAGAGAGATTTCGAACGCCTGGCAGCGCGAGAATCGCGAGTGCGATCAGTTCTTTCAAAATCATCAAAAACATCCTGTAAATTCTCCCGCTCGATGATCACTTAAACCATCTTCAAGCGATTCCTGCGTGCGGTCGGGAATTCCAGAAAAATCATCACAGCATCCCTGACTCCCACTTCTCGTAACAGTATGCATCTCAACCAATTAAGAGGATTTGACCGAGGAAGAGAGGGCTGACGTTTGGTAATCACTCTGCAGGGGCTTGCCAATCAGGGAATGAATCCCTAATTTCATGCGAAGCCGATATCGTTTGAGCGAGTCGAGATTCTATTCCCCGATCAGATCTTTCAAGGATGTTGTGATGGCCAAGGCGAAATCAGCGAAATCGTTCGATGATTCTGATGGTTCCGAGTCCGATGAACGCAAGATGCTCGGAAATGCCCTCGGGCAAATCGAGAAGGCGTTTGGCAAGGGCTCGATCATGAAGCTCTCGGACAATTCCTCAATGACCGTTTCCGGAATTGGGACCGGGTCGCTTTCTCTTGATCTGGCATTAGGGGGAATGGGGTTTCCTCGCGGTCGAATCATCGAGGTTTACGGTCCGGAATCGAGCGGCAAAACAACGTTAGCGCTGCACGCGGTCGCCAATGCCCAAAAAGAAGGGGGTGTTGCCGCCTTCATCGATGCCGAACATGCCTTGGATCCTGCCTGGGCTAAGCGGCTGGGGGTGAATCTCGAAGAATTACTGGTCAGCCAGCCTTCGTCAGGTGAAGAAGCGCTGCAGATTGCCGAAATGCTGATCAAGTCGAATGCGGTCGACATCATCGTGATTGACTCGGTGGCAGCACTCGTCCCACGTGCCGAATTAGAAGGGGACATTGGGGATTCGCACGTTGGATTGCAGGCTCGCATGATGAGTCAGGCGATGCGAAAGCTGACGGGATGCATTTCGAAAGCCAAAACGACGGTCATTTTCATCAATCAGATCCGCGAAAAAATTGGCGTGATGTTCGGTTCACCGGAAACGACCCCTGGTGGGCGGGCGCTGAAATTTTACAGCTCTTGTCGCGTCGATGTCCGCAAGTTGGCGGTGCTGAAGGATGGCGAAAACATGATCGGCATCCGGATGAAGGTGAAGATCGTCAAAAATAAGGTCGCTCCTCCCTTCCGAGTTGCCGAATTCGATATGTTGGGTGATCGTGGTATCAGCCTCGAAGGGGATGTGCTCGACATGGCAGCGACCTATAATGTCGTTGATCGCAGTGGAAGCTGGTATGTATACGGAGCGACCAAGCTGGGCCAAGGCCGCGAAAAGGCCAGAACTTATCTCGAAGAGCATCCGGAAATCGTGGCTGAATTACGTGAAAAAGTGATGGCTTCATTCTTCGCGAATGGGCAAAAGCTGATTGGTGGGGGCGAAGACTGATGCAAATACCCCGTCCCGTGATGGCGTGAAACTGTGATGGCGTTAAGCAGTTGCGGCGTGAAAAATGGGCGCCGCACGAACCAATCACCCATTGCGGAAGTGAAAATCGAGTACCATGAACAACCCTGCTGCCGATTGCCGATCACATTTCCTCGTTTTGACGATTGCGATGTTGGTTGGGGTGATTTTTTTCGGAGCAGGATCGCTGGGGATGGCTCAGGATCCGCTGGCGATTCTGGAAGAATCGGTGGTAAAGCTGGTTGAGAAATCGGAGCCGGCTGTTGTCAGTGTGGCGCGGTTTAAGCCAGTGGTTCAAGAGCGGCTGCCAGGACGCCACCGCCCCTTCTTTAATTCCGATTTTCCGGTTCCTCGAAAGCCGGATCTGCAGCCGAACGATTTTGGTGCGGGCTGCCTGATCAGCCCCCCCCAAAGCGCCGATCGGTTGCTGCTCACCGCTTATCATCTCGTTCGCGGGGGGCCGGTCTTTCCGAATTTCATCGCGGAAGACAAAACGGAACTGATTATTCGATTGACCGATCGTCGTGAGTGTCGCGCTGCAATCCTTGCGGCGGACCCCCGCAGTGATCTGGCGGTGTTGCACCTGGGCTGGGACGAAGCGGGAATCAAGTCCACAGACTTTCCGGTCTTGGATTGGGAAAACGGCTTACCACCTCGAAAAGGTCAGTTTATCGTTTTGATGGGAAACCCCTACGCGATTGCTCGCGACGGTTCTGCGAGCGTTAGCTTTGGTATGGTGAGTAATTTGACTCGACAGTCGATTTCACTGAATCGCTCGGAAGAGTTCGAATTTGATGAGGTCATCAAAAGCTCAACCCTGCATCGCCTGGGGGTGGTGATGCAGCTGGATGCTCGCCTGAATCTGGGGCTCAGTGGCGGTCCCGTCTTGAACTTGAAAGGTGAGTTGATTGGGATTAGTTCATCGCTGGCCGCGATCGAGGGCTATGACCAATCTGCGGGCTTCGCCTTCCCGATCGATCGTTTGACTCGGCGCGTGATTCGAACGCTGCTGGCAGGCCAGGAAGTGGAATACGGGATGATCGGAATCGGGCCCGTGACGATTGATCGGAAGGATTTTCCGTCGATGATTGCCAAAACGTCACAACCCTCTGCCGCGATGGTCCGGATTGTGAGTCCTGGTTCACCGGCGGGACGGGCGGGAATTTTGCCTGGTGATCTCATTCTGAAAGTCGCGGGGCAACCGGTCCTTTCGCTGGAAGATTTGATGCGTTTAATCGGCCTGAACCCGCCAGGGACCGAGTTGAAAATCATTCTTTTGCGCCGGTCTGCCACTTCTGGCCAGCCGGAAGAGGTGACCGTAAAATTAGGAAAATGGCCCGTCCAGGATTTCGAAGGGATCATCGAAACCAGTCCGCGGTACTTGCCCTGGCGCGGCCTGACGGTTGATTATCCGACCGCCCAGGAAAAATTTCGTGACCGTGAAGGGCACTATGATTTTCGCCACGTACTGGTGACGCGTGTGAAACCAAACTCCCCTGCCGAGGTCGAGCGAATCATGCCGGGTGACTTTATTACTCATGTGAACAATACCCCGGTACAAACCCCCACCGAGTTCTACTCGGCAGTTAAGGGGTTATCGGGGCCTGTAACCCTGAGATTTTACGATAAACAGGTGAAATTAACCGATCCTGCGGGGGGGCGTGACTGAAATGCTGCGGGGAAATCAAGAGAACCTCTTGGAAGAGTCGCTGCAATTGTCAACTTCTGCTATCGTTCTTCCCGTCTCGTATGGCCGTCATCGCGGGACGAAATCGAGTTTGATTTTCCGGATCCGTTTGGCCAGGATCGGGAATTCCCACGAAGTGAATTCGCCATGTTTTGTCATGGAAGATGATCGGAATCGTTATGAAAACTGATGAACTGCGAGAAAAGTACCTGAGCTTCTTCGAATCGAAGGGGTGTATCCGTCGACCGACAGATGTGCTGGTCCCCAAAGATGATCCGACCGTGTTATTCACCCCGGCCGGGATGAACCAATTCAAAAATCAATTCCTGGGGATCGGTCCTCTCGATTTCACCAAAGCAACGACCTCGCAGAAATGTTTACGGACTGGCGATATCGGTAACGTGGGTGTGACCGCCTACCACCACACCTTTTTCGAAATGCTCGGCAATTTCTCGTTTGGAGATTACTTCAAGCGTGAAGCGATCCATTGGGCCTGGGAATTTCTGACCGCCAAAAACTGGTTGGGGCTGGATCCAACTCGATTAACCGTTACGGTCTACCTCGATGACCAGGAAGCGTTTGATATCTGGAATCAAGAAATCAAGCTTCCCGCCAATCGAATCTCGCGCGAAGATGAAGGGGAAAACTTCTGGCCCGCCTCGTCCCCCTCACAGGGGCCGGACGGAGTCTGCGGACCTTGCAGCGAGATTTATTATCTTCCTCCCGGCTCGACGAAAACGGTCGAGATTTGGAATCTGGTCTTTACCCAGTTCAATCGCGTTGGGTCTCCCCCCAATAACCTGCAGCCGTTGCCCAAGAAAAATATCGACACGGGAATGGGGCTGGAACGCTGTGCCTCCACGCTCCAGGGAGTTTTAAGCAACTTCGAGATCGATATTCTGAAACCAATCTGTCAGGCTGCCGGCGATATCGTCGGGGTGAAATACGAATATGGGGCTCCGGAAGGACGAGCCCTGCGGCGTATTGCGGATCATGTTCGGGCCTGCTCATTTGCCCTGCACGAGGGGTGTGGTCCCGGCCCAGAGAAAGAAAATTATATCGTGCGGCTCTTATTGCGCCGGGCGTCCATGGAAGGATTTTTGCTGGGGAAACACGAACCGTTTCTGTCGCAACTCGTCCCTGTCGTGGCTGACATGATGAAACACCCCTATCCCGAATTTGGCCAGACGGTGGAATCGGTCCAGAATGCCATTCGCGAAGAGGAAAAACAGTTTCTCCGCGTGGTGGAAACCGGAATCGGACGCTTTCAGAAGCTGGTGCATCACGCCAAAAAAGAGGGATCGCTGGTGATCTCGGGTGACGCCGCCTTCGATCTGCATCAGACCGAAGGATTTCTGATTGAATTGACCGAATCGCTGGCTGCCAACGAAGGGCTGTCGGTCGACATGACCCGCTTCCTGGAATGCAAAGGCCAGCATAAGCAGGCGAGTGGACGAGGTGCCTTTGCCAATTCGGTGATGTCAGCCGGGCCGCTCGACGCACTGCGGCAAGCGGGGGGAACCAAGTTTTTGGGTTACGAGAACACTCAGGCCGAGGCCGAAGTGGTTGGCATTATCGCCAATGGTCAATTGGCAAGCACCTTTGATCAGCACGGAACGCAGGTGGCCGTCGTGCTGAATCAGTCGCCGTTTTATGGAGAAGCGGGGGGACAAGTTGGAGATCTCGGGGCGCTGATCGGACACGGGATTCACTTTGAAGTCCAAGACACACAACGCGATGGCGAATTGTTGGTCCACATTGGTCTGCTCAAGTCGGGATCGCTGGCGGTGGGGACCAAGGTTTCTGCCGAGGTCGATGTTTTGCGCCGAGCCGGTGTGCATCGAGCCCACTCGGCCACCCACATCCTGCATCACGCGCTCCGCAAATATCTCGGAGAGAACGCGACCCAGCGCGGCTCGAAGGTACAACAGGATGAATTACGATTCGACTTTGCCCATCCGAAGGGACTGACTCAGGATGAATTGATTCGGATCGAAGACGAAATCAATTCACGGATTGCCGAAGGAGCCGCCGTCTCGACCCGATTGATGCCGATTGCCGAGGCCCGAACGTTAGGAGCGATGGCTCTTTTCGGTGAAAAGTATCCAGACAATGTTCGCGTTGTCAGTATGGGTGAGTTCAGTCGGGAACTTTGCGGTGGGACACACCTGAAAAATACCGGACAAGTGGGTCTTTGCCGTGTGATTCGTGATGAACTGGTGGCTGCCGGTGTGCGCCGGATCACCTGTTTCACAGGTCCGAAAGCCCTGGCTCGAATTCGCGCTACCGAGGAACTGGTGAAAGAGGCTTCTTCCTTGCTGAAGGCTCCGCCGGACGAACTGTCCAAAAAGATTGAATCACTTCAAGCCGAGCTACGCGAAGCTCGGAAAGAGCTTGCCAAGCACACCGTGGCGTCGCTGGCCGATACTGCATTGCATCTCGTCGCCGGAGCGGAAACGATCAATGGGGTCAAGCTGATTGTTCACGATGCGGCAGGCTGCCCGCGTGAGTCACTCAAGGATTTGATCGACCGAATTCGTGAAAAGGCTCCGTCGGTTGTGATTCTGCTGGGACTGGTCGTCGAAGACAAAGTTGCCTTCATTTCCTGCGTCAGCAAAGATGTCCTGGTTTCCAAAGGTCTGAATGCCTCGGACTGCGTCAAAACGGCCGCGAAGGTTTGCGGCGGTGGCGGCGGTGGCCGACCGGAAATGGCCGAAGCGGGTGGTAAAGATCCGGCAAAAATCGCAGAAGCACTGCTCGCGGGTGCCGCCTATTGTCGCGGGAAGTTGGGTGCCTGAGGATGAGAATTTGGGTTGATGGCGATGCGTGTCCCGCCGTAATCAAAGAGATTGTGTTTCGAGCGGCGGTTCGAACCAAGATTCCGCTGACACTCGTCGCCAATCAGCCCATGCAAATTCCTCGTTCAGATTTGATTTCGATTTTGACCGTTCCGTCCGGTCTGAATGTTGCGGATCAGCGGATCGTGGAATTGCTCGATCCCGGTGATCTGGTCATCACGGCAGATATTCCTCTGGCAGCGCATGTTGTCGATAAAGGGGGGACAGCGCTCGATCCGCGCGGCGACCACTACACGCATGAGAATATCGGCGAACGATTAACGATGCGGAATCTTATGGATGGACTGCGTGGTGAGGGTGTCGTCGGTGGAGGCCCACCCCCGTTTAGTGGAAATGATCGGCAGGCATTTGCCAACCAACTGGACCGCATCCTGGCCAAACGCCGTCCCCCTTCTGCATGACCGCTTGACCTTATGCCAGCTTGACCGCAAAAAACAGAGGGTCGAGGAATTCCTCCCGAACTTGGCGAGGGGATCAAGTTTTCGTTTGGAAAGACTCTGCGCGCTGGGTTTGCGGTGGAACCGAATTTCAGTTGAGCGTTCGGAACCACGAATAACGCGAATAGGACGAATCAGAGAAATCCGATTGCAGTAAGCAGAAAAAATCCGAAAAAACTGCGGCGTGGCTCGTAGGGTCGATTTGATCAAGACAAACCTTGAGCGATGGAACTGAACTTCGCCATCAAACCGGAATGCTCTCATGTCAGCGGTACGGTTTACCGGATGTCATCAAACGGGTCGGGTTGCTCGTGACCCACTTCCGGGTCCAGCAATCGGGGGGGATTCGACGAGTTCGGATACAGCGATTCCGCTTTGGCGGGGCTTTCGTGCAGGGCCTGTTCCACTTTTCGATCGGGCGGTGACTGATAACTGGCTTGAACGATGGTTTGAGGTGGCTTCACGTTGCCATTCGCCATTTGCGATCGCAACGATTGTCTGAGTGCCAGTCGTTCGGATTCTTCAGGGCCTGCGATCAGCACGACATCGTCGACAATAAATCGATCATATTCGCGTCGCATCAGCACCTTCGCACCGTAGCGTTGATCGCCAAAATTGACAATGACCTCTTTTTCGCCAATCGCCATCGATCGGACTGGGGCTTGTAAAAACGAGTCAGCAGACATCCCGGAATTCGGAACAAATTTGGTTTGGCTCCAGACCATCCGATTGAAATCGCTTGAAGAATTTCCTTGAATCAGATCGAGGGCCTGCTGTTGCTGTTCAGGATTACGACCGAGCGTAATTCCTGCGGCAAAGTCTTGAATGGGGATGAGGATTTCCAAGGTCGATTTGACCGACTCGGGAACTCCGGAAACTTTCCATTGCACATCATCGACCAGGAATTTGCCTCGTTCTTCACGCAACAGATACGTGAACGGGCGATCTCCCTGCGACACCTCGATTTTCGTCAAAGCTCCTTGAAACGTCGCGGAAACATATTTGACGTTGAGGGAGTCGAAGCTTTCGAGTGGCATGGAGGGGACTGTGGCTTCGGACATTTTGTCCCAGACCCGACTGGAAAAATCGTGCGTGGAACAATGTTTGATTTCGTCGAGTTTTCGCTGGGACAAGGCGTGGATAAAGACTTCCAGCATCCCCTGGGCAGTGAACAAGGCCGACAGGCGTTTTTCTTGTCGCGATTCAATTTCATAAATGGTGACATCGGATACGACATATTGCGGCGTTGATTCCGAGGTGATATCGGCACCCCGTTGCATGTCGATTTGAACAAACTCGGCTTCGCTGCGAAGCGTAAAATCTGCCCGGTTCCCACGCAATCGAACCTGAAGCTCGTGATCGGGAAGTTGAGGTTCGGGCAGTTTTGCCTGCTTGAGATCGGCAAACGAGAGGCTTCCTTGATAGAAGTCCTGCTCGCACAATGCGGACAACTGATCCTTATCTTCCAATTGATAGGCAGCAAGAAACGCCACACAGCGATTGACCGCATGAGCAAGATTCATCACCGAGGGGAGCTTTTCTTCTTCGTCTTTACAGGCAATGGCAATATCGGCTACCTGCCATTTCCCTTTTCGCAGTTCCATCGTGATCACGGTTTCACCGGATTGGCGTGGCAATTTCACGACGGCCACTTTTTCGTCCAGCGAAGCGGTTGGCCGGAATTTCCCACTCGCTGTCTTACCTTGTGTCACTTTCCGTGTCACCTGTGCCAAGAACGACGGAGGAAGTTCTTCCAGGGCTGTTCGTAGTTTCGGTGTCGTGATGGAAAGGACCTGTTCCCGATCTCCGTGACCCCATGCGTCCAGGAATTCCCGGACCGTCAGCAGCAGGTCCATTTGTTCCGTGACAGACTTGTAGGCTTCAATCCCTTTTTTCTTTTGCTTGAGATAAATGTCATCAATGACCCATTTACCGGAATCGTCACGCGTCAATTCGTAGAAGACTTCTTTCTTGTCTTCGCCCACCTGAACGGTGACCCGTTTTTTCTCGTCCGAGACTTGTTCGACATCAACAATTAATGTCTTGCCGTCGGGAATCCTGAGAATCTTCAGATCTTCCAACGCCGTCGCTGTCCGCAGCGCACGTTTGTTGAAATCCTCCGAGGTCACCACCTTGAGCCCATCAAGGTTTTGGGCCTCGAGATTTTTAGCGAAGGCGTTGATGGCACGGCTCTCAATCAAATGAGCGCAGCCGGAGCCAGAGCCAACCATGCAAAGTGCAAGGCCAGTAAACAACATAAGAGAGCGAATCGCGGGTGACATGCGTGCCATCCTTGGCGAGTTGACGCAGCGGTTGCGCGGACTCAAAAGTCTGACAAAAACAAAAATTGGAAAATGGGAGGACGGGCTTCTCTCAGATTCCGAATTTTCGGTCAAGATCATTTGATCGCAGATTTCATCAGAAATTGACAAAATCGGCAAATTTGTTCGCTCGTCCTACGTCGGGATGTTCACCCACTTTACGAGGGTGGTCACCAAAATCACCGTCGACTGGCCCTCGATATGCGCGATCATTTCATCCGTTTACTTGAGTAATCGACCAATTGCCTTGAGCAGAACCTCTTCCACTTCTGGTGCGGTGCGAGAAACAACACCGGTTTCGTACCCCCCTTCCCCGTAAGCGATTGCCGTTCCAATGTAACCCGGCCCTTCGTCACCGTACCCGGCCGTGCAGACGAAACGATCCGGGCGCATTTTCTGGGCAGCGAGCTGGTACTCGACAAAAATCTCTCCGGGTAGACCCAGAATGACCGCCTGACCTAAGCGGAGGCTGGTCAGGTCAATCGTCAAGCCCGCCGCCATCCGCCGTGCAAAGGCGATGTCTTTGGCCGCGCAAATTCGTTCCAGCGGGCGCCTGTTTTCGTTTTGCAACACCTTTTCCAACTCGCCTAAATCTCGTAGTCGATCTCGGATAGGAAGCGAAACCGGTTCGACTCGCCATTCGATATCGGCCACCGTGATGGGCGTTCGTTTGGTGTTTTTCCAAGCCTGTTCCATCCCTGCTGCAAGCCGTTCGGTTAATTCCCGCCGCGCCTGATCGGTCCCATTGTTATATTTGCCAGCGGCAAGATTTCCCCCGGCCCCGTTGAAATGGAGATGAACCAGCTTCGGTTCTTTCTGATCACGCATGGCTCGGGCCAGTCCCACAAAATCTGCACTGACAGCCCCTTTTCCATAATGACTTTGCGGATGTGTCGCATAATAGGTGATCGAAATGAGTGGTGTGTCACCATCCCAAAAGCTCAATAACTTTAACTCGGGATCAATCAGTCCTTCTGGAGCAGCGATCGCAGCAGGGTCGGTTGAAGAACTGTAGCGTACGATTTTGACCTTGCCATCCTCTCCGAGAATACGACGGCTCGAAGCGACACGATCGACACGAGACTGACCGACGCCGATCTGCGTAAACGATCGAGCCGCAGGAATTGATTTCTTCACCACCAGTTCCAGTCGCTTGAGCACATCTTTGATAAAGGGGACATCACACGCTTTCCCCTCGATTCCAAATGGCATCAGAAGTTCCACTTCACTCAGATCACAGCCGGGAGCATCATGCTGGTGCAAAGCGTGAACAGCAACCCGCGTCGCTGTCGTCCCTGCGGCGCGTGCCAAGGCTTCACGCCAGGCATCGTATCCCGAGTTTCCCAGCCCCACGAAATCGACTGCACACAACACAATCGGTTCTGCGGCTCCCAGGATCACAATACCCCGCACAAACAGAGGATCATCAATCTTCACCGCTTCCGGGACGAATCCTTCGCAAAGGGGCGATCCGATGGGGGGAGTGACATCCAGTTGAAATGACGCCACCCGCAACGATTGTGCCTCAACGGAATGAGCAGTCAGCAGGCTGAGAACAAGTCCTGCAAACCAAATGAGCGTCGGCCTGTGCATGGTTTCTCCTTGGAATCAAACTCGAAAACGGGTTGTGGTGAGTTCTGACAATTCTCGTACAGAACCGGATGCAAGTATAACGCGGCATGGCGGTTTCTCGCGCGGAAACAGAAAGAAAGGTGACCAGGAATCAGACGAATAACCCGAATAAAGACGAGGAGAAGAAGCAAAGATGGAACCCGAAGAAATGACGAACTGCTCCTGATTCAGGTTGCTGAAAACCTGAATTTCGCCTGAAGTCGTGGACTTCGCTGCGAGTTGGCCGGGTCGTATGAAGAAAATTTGGCCTCAGGTGAGTAGACTAATCACTTGCTCGATCTTCGGCCTGACCGCTGGACTCGACAGTGCTCACGATGCGATTCAAGAAGACCGCTCGTCCAAGGTGTTCTTTCTAAGATCCTCATTCTGAAGTTTGGTATCTCAATCAGGGAGATTTTCCATGCAAATCACGCGATCGATTGGCCTGCTGAGCGGATTCCTGCTTTGGGGCATTTGTGTTCAAATCACCTGGGCCGACCTCGCGGTCACAACGCCCGACTCCTTGGTGGCGTACTTGCCGGAGGGTGCGATTGGATCACTGGAAGTCTCGCAACTCGGGCCGCTCATCGAACGAGTCGAAACCTCGGGGGTGTTGCAGATGGTGCTCAATAGCCCCCAGTGGCGCGAAGCACTGAAGCAAGACGGTCTGCAACAAGCCATGGCGGGAAAGGCGATCGCAGAAGGACAATTGGGGATGAGTCTCTGGCAGTTTGCCAAAACCTATCTGGGTGACCGAATCGTACTGGGGGTTTATCCCCCCGCTCAACCCGGAGGACAACCCGATGGTGTGATCATTCTTCGCGTCGACGAGGCTCAGTCGCTGACAAGATTATGGGATCGATTATCTCCCCTGCTCCCATTGGCTGGTGGTAAAATTCGGGTCGGGGACCCTGCTGGCGGGGGACATCTCTTGACCTTTGAAGATGGACACCAGGCGGTGATTCGGGATCGTTGGGTCGTGATCAGTAAAATCAAACCCCTGCTCGAACAGACGCTGCAAAACTTGGCGCTGTTGGAATCGAAATCGGTGGGGCTGACGGAAACGGCTGCATGGAAACAAATGGCTACCCAGCTGGGGACCAAACACCATGCACAGCTGTGCATCAACCTGGCTCGATTGACCGAACTGGCTGGGCACCGGTTTATTCCCGCGAAACTCGATAACCCAGTCTTTTCGCTCTTATTTGGGGGATATTTGGAACTCGCCGCCGGCAGTCCCTATCTCGGGATGACGCTGGATATTCGTGAGCACGATTTTGAATTGCGGAGTACCGTAGCCGGAGATCCCACTCAATTGGATGCCGCTCATCGTCCGTTTGTTCTTGAGAAAGAATCGGCATTACAAGCAGAAGTTCCGCCACTCAAAACGCCGCTGAACGGATTTTCGCTGGCTCGTGATTATGCGAATTGGTATCGGAATCGCGAAGCATTGCTCGAAGCGGGATTGCTTCCCAATTTTGACAAATTTGAAACAGGACTGGCGATTTTTCTGGCCGGACGTGATTTCAGTGAAGATGTGCTGCCGATGCTGGGGCAACGTTTGACGCTCGTTAGTATTCCGCAGAGCTTTGCTCACCTCAAGGGAAAACCAGGAGTCCAGCTCCCGGGATTTGCCCTGCTCTTTGATCTGGCCAAACCGACCGAGGCCAATGACCTGTTAAATCTGGTTTTTCAGACCGTGGTGCTCGTCAGCAATCTGCAGGCGACCCAAGAAGGACGACCGACCTTTGTGCTTTCTTCGGAAAGCTATCGAGAAACACAGGTGGCGTTCGCCAAATATGTCAAACAGCCAGCGGGAGACGGATTGCCGATTTCTTATAATTTTCAGCCTGCGTCAGCCCGGGTTGGAAATCGGTACATTTTTGCCACCAGTCTCGAAACCTGTCGTCAGTTGATCGATACCCTCAAAGAGGACGAGGCTTCGCCGCAGACGATCCGACCGATACCAACGGAAGGGGTGCGAGATCTTTTTCTGGACATTTCTCCGGTTGTTGCGGCAGATTTGTTGCAACGGAACGAGCAGGTACTGCATGCACAAAACCTGCAACAGGGAAAGTCGGCCGAGCAATCCAAGCAGGAACTGGAAACGCTGTTCCAATTCCTGCGTCAATTGACACCCGTTTCCTTTTCCTCGACACGCCATGTCGATCGCTGGGTGCTCGAACTGCATGGGGGCTGGAAATAAGTTTTATTTGACTTGAGGGAAAATTCCGGCGACTCGCCCTACAAATCCCTTGGAACGAAAGCAAATCCGTCTGAACGAAAGAAATGGTATGAAGGCGAATCCTGCTCTTGTCCCCTACGATTCTGCTGCCAACGGGGCTTGGACAGCTCGTGAAGCGGCACATCTCTTGAATCGAGCACAATTCGGCTTCACTCCCGCAGAACTCGATCGGGCCACGAACGACGGGTTCGAAGTGACGCTCCAGCGGCTGCTTGATCCGCAGCCGGAATCTCTGGAATTTCTGCAAGCGGATGCCAGCCTGCGACAGGCCGCCATCAATACCGGAAATCTGGATCATCTCAAAATCTGGTGGCTGTATCGGATGAGGTTTTCGGCGAATCCTCTTACGGAAAAGCTGACGCTCTTCTGGCATAATCATTTCGCAACATCGAACGCGAAAGTCAATTCCGTTCCTTATATGCTCGCACAAAACGAGTTGATTCGTACGAATGCGGCAGGTGATTTTAAGGCGTTATTACACGGAATATCCCGCGATACCGCGATGCTGATTTGGCTTGATGGGAACGCCAACCGCAAACGTCACCCGAACGAAAACTTCGCTCGCGAGATCATGGAGTTATTCGCGCTGGGGGTCGGAAACTATACCGAGCGAGATATTCAGGAGGCGGCCCGCGCCTTTACCGGTTGGCATGTTCGTGACGGCGAATTCTGGAGAAATCGACAGCAACACGATGATTCCATCAAGACGGTCTTTGGTCAAACCGGGCTTTTTGACGGAAACGATATCGTCGATCTCTGTCTGGCCCAACCCGCCTGCCCTCGCTTTCTGGCGCTCAAACTGGCAAGAACCTTTGTCTGCCCGGAACCACCCGAGGAGATGCTGGCGATCCTGGCAACCCGAATTCGAGAAGCGGATTTCCAACTGAAAACGGTTTTACAAGAGCTCTTTTCGTCACAATGGTTTTTTGCCCGCGAAAACCGCCGCAGGGTGATCAAGTCGCCTCTCGATCTGGTTCAAGGGACCCTGCGAATGGTCACCGATCCCATTCGCTGGCCGGGAGTCGTTCGTTTGCTGGCTGATCTAGGCCAGGATGTTTTTTCCCCTCCCTCCGTCAAAGGTTGGGAAGGAGGACGATTATGGATCAGTTCGTCATCGCTGTTGCAACGAGCCAACTTTGCGACGGAATTGATCAGCACAGACCAATATGGCCCACTTTCTCCCCGTCTCCGTCTGCTGGCGAATGAAAGAGCTGATGCGTTGGTTGCACAGTTGCAGCGCTGGCTGCTTAGCGATGCCATCGATGACAAAATCTCTGCGGAATTACTCAAGTTTTTCCACGCGACCGAGGGAACCTCGGAACAAAAACTGAGGGGATTACTGCAACTGGCGTTGAGTCTTCCCGAGTATCAATTGCAGTAATTGGTTGTAGGACTTGAGAGAAGTTCTTGGGCTCGCCTGACGAGCGGAAGTGGGGTCATCTGTCGCGTTTCATGGCCATCCCTGCATGAAGAACACGGCCCTTTTGAGGCTGTAGGACGAAATCTTTTCGGTGTAAACAACGTCTTGATGCAAACACTGTCTTTGTATTCGGGAAGATCCCTGACTTGCGCCGCAGGATTACGTTCGTGAGCGAGTCCTTTGTTGCGAGCCGTGAGAATTTTTTCTTCATCCCGCAAAGTTTACCCGAGACGGGCTTTCATCGCGGAACCGTTAACCTTCTGAAAACGTGACCGTGAAACGATCAAAGTACAGCGTGAAACCGCCGACAGAATTGAGGGTCAGTTGTGCGATGTCGGTCGAAGGGAATTTCGTCCCCAACTTGCACACTCACCCAACTTGCACAGTCAAATGATACCTTGAAATGAACGTCTCTTGCCGCGAACGCAGGGTGGTCCGATCACTTTCGTTCGCGTGGATCACCGGGAAAGTCATGGATTCGATGCCAGCAAATTCAGTGGATGATTAAACGCTTTCCGGCCCCCAATAAGAACCGACACCCGTTGATTCGCCAGAAAGACGCCGCACCAGATGATTTCTCAATTTTATCGACGATATAGCGTCGCAATCCTCTGGCTCGTGGGGCTTAGCTTTCCATGGCTCTTTCATCAGTCGGAACAGATGCGTTCGAACAACGATATTGAAACGTGGCTCCCACGTGAAACGCCCGTCCGTCTGCTGTATGAAGAATTCAAGCAGGATTTCGGTGCCGAGGAAATCATTGTCGTCGGACTTCCTCGCGAGTCCGCCGATCCGGCACTCGTCGAAGCCTTTGCTGGACGCATGGAACGACTCAAAGGAATTCGTCTCTGCTGGACCCCCGACCGAATGACGGCCCGGATGCGTGAATTTGGTGTGGAAGAGCAGGCCGCACGTGACCGACTCGATGGGCTGCTCACCTCAAAATCGGGCGACCTGATCGGTGTCGTGGCGATGCTTTCCGAAGCAGGCGTTAAAGATCGTTCTCAGGTGGTTGATGAGATCAAGCAGACACTCGCCTATTGCCAGCTGCCGCTGGATGCGGTCGCACTCACCGGTGCTCCGGTCATTGTGACCGAACTGGATCGCCTGGGGAGTCAAAAATCGAGTCGCCAGTTCTTCCTGCTGACCTGCGGAATCAGTCTCTGCCTGCTGTACTACTCGTTTGGCCATTGGGGTTTGTCACTGGCGGTGCTCGGAACCGCCTTGTGGGGAATTTTTCTGAATCAAACCGTGATGGTGATGCTGGGTGGAGAAATGAACTTCATCATGGGGTCACTCTCGGTGATGGTCATGATTTTTACGTTGTCCATCGCGGTGCATGTCGTGAGCTACTACGACAGTAACCGTAAAGAAGGCCTTGCCGAACCCTTGGCTGCAGCGGTGATGGAATCGTGGAATCCCTGCATGCTCTCGACGCTGACGACATTGCTGGGGCTGGTCTCATTGAACGTCAGTACGATTCTTCCCGTCAGCCAGTTTGGATATGCCGCCGCTTGCGGATCCATCGTCGCCTTGATCGTCGGACTGGGGGTTACCCCTGCCCTGCTGACCGTCATGCCCGAGTGTACGGTTCGATCCGTCCGGTATCAGATTAATTTCCGGGAATGGGGTGCGGGAGTTGCCGCTCACCGCTGGAGCCTACTCACAGGGTCTGCCATCCTGTTGGGAATGACCGCGATGGGTATTCTCCAGTTAGAGCCCAGCATCAATCCTACGGAATTCCTGCCGCGGAAAAGCAAAGTCCTGGCGGATCTGCACAAGATTGAGACCGACCTGACCAACATTGACTCGATTGAAGCGGTCGTTGATCTTGGCAGCGAAAAACTCGCCTTCATGGACCAACTGCAAAAGGTCCGTCTGATTGAAGCGAAAATCGCAGCGCATCCCGGTGTCCGCCATACGCTCTCACTCGCTTCGTTCTTTCCAGAGGAATTGCCGGAAAACACGATGGCCGCAGCGCGAATTCTTGGTCATGCCAAATCGTATTCAGGTGAAGAAGGCCTGATCTCGGGAGGTCAGCGACTCTGGAGAATCTCGGCGCGGATTCGACACGATGCAAACCTCAGCCCTGTCGATGTGTTGAACCAGTTAACCGAACAATTGGCAGAAGACCCCGTCCATTTTACTGGACTGACTCCACTGCTGAAAAATGCACAGCAAGAAATCTTCGACGGATTTTGGCAAAGCTTTACCGCCGCCTGTCTGACGATTTCGATCGTCATGATTCTTTCATTACGGTCGATCGTCGCAGGAGTCATCGCCATGATTCCCAACATTATCCCGATCTGGCTGGTATTTGGTGGGGTTGGCTTTCTGGGGATGCCTGTCGATATCGGTATGATGATGACAGGCAGTATCGCATTGGGAATCTCGGTCGACTGTACTTTTCACTTTCTCGTCAAGTATCAGGCCGCCTACAATCAAGGGGCGACGTCCAAAGAAGCGGTGCTGCAGGCGCTGGAACATTCCGGCGAACCGATGCTCGATTCCACGTTAATCTCGGCCTTGGGGATGCTCGCCTTGTGCTTCAGCAGCTTCGCCCCAACCGCCCGGTTCGGGTGCTTAATGGCGGCACAGATGACGGCGTCGCTGTTAGGAGAGCTGGTGCTGCTTCCGGCGATGCTGTGTTGTCGCCCAGGCCGACGAAGTGATCTGGAAACGAAACCGACGTCAGAGGAACTGAAGAACGAGTTTTCCAACGAACAGAAGATCGATTCCGAAACGATCGAGACAGCAGAAGTAGGTCCCGAAATTCATCCGTTCCCCGCCGAAATGCCGTCGGTCCCCCGAAGGATCAGGGCCGCCCGTTAGGGCCGGTGGGCTGGCTGGTTGGTTCCGCTTGCCAAGTCCAAGACGATGCGGTAAGCCAATCACTTGCTGACATCATCGTATGTCCCCAATGACTCGCGAATCATTCGACCAGGCGGAACTGGCCAAAGTTCCGTTGCGCCAGCGGCTGCATGAATAACTTCAGTCCCACCCCACCGTGATTCTGCGTCACGAATCCGATCGTGTGAATCGAGACGCGTCGAGTGAGATTAAACTGCCGTACCTCATTCACAATCTGATCGGGTGTTCCATCGGTAGGCTCACCATCCGAAAGAAAATCGACCGCCTCGGGCTCGCGGATTTGAGAGAACGCCTGAAACAAGGCCCGTCGATACGCAAAATGCTCGTCAAACTTTTTCGCCTTGGCCAGCCACAAGAGCGAACGCAGGGTTTCAGCGTCCCCCTGCGTTGCCGCATCATCAATGACCGTGATCGGGACCAAATAATTCGATTTCGCAGAGGCGAGAAAATCATCGAGAATCTTCTGGATCTCGACCTGTCGCGACTCGTCCTCGTCCGGAGCCAGAGCGCGTAATCACTCGATTTGAATCGACTCACCCGCCGCCGACTTGCGAAGCGATTTTTTCAGCTCGTCGATCAGGAAGAACCCCACCTCGGGGTCACTCGCCAGTTTCCGCAACCCGCGCTGTGCGGCGACTCGAACCTGAGTTTCGGGGTCACCGAATCCCCGTTTCAGCAAATACTCGGCCGTCTCTGGCCGAGCCACAACTCGGCAAATCGATCGACAGCCGCCACACGGGCCTCGGTCGATTTCTTTTTCATCTCTTTCAGGAACCACTGTTTCGCGGTCACGAATTCGGCGTCGCGCGGGGTTGCGACTGCGGCACTGATTTGAACCTGGAAAAGTCCTGCAACCAGCAAACCCTTCAGCCAGTTTGACTCGTTTCTCATGCTCTGCCCCTGCTGTTCCAATCCGTTACCACGACTTCGTCGTCCGCCAATCATAGCGAAACTTTCCCTGGCAGAGTCAGTGAAAAGAAAGAAGCCGCTCGAACTTCGAGCGGCTTCTTCACGAATGGTAATCTCACCGGACATAGGTCTGAGGTTTGACGAATCTCAGCCGATTACTTTGGCAGTTCCACCGCCGGTGGCGGCGTGGCAACACCAGCATCACGTTTTCCTGCCTCAGACGGGGGAGTACTCACGATGGGCTTTTCGCCTGCACAGCCGATGAGAGAGAACAGCAGCACGAACAGAATGCCTCGTTGGAAGTAAATCATAGTTGCCTCATTCCTGCAGTGATATCTTTAAAGGGGTAAATTAGAAGTCGCCGACGGTGTTCCCATCAGAGATGCCTGCGAGATACTGCCGAAAGAGCACCCCATCAATGTTCATCGAGATGGCCCGGACGGCACCGTCTGCCATCGCGAAGTGAACGATGCCGGTGTGATCCGATGAAAACCGATACCAAGCCGGAGTCGTACTCAAACCCCAAGCGGTGGGAAGCGCCCCCGACCCCATCCAGGAATGACTGAATTGTAGAGCGCTGCCGATCGGACGGTCACCGATCGATTCCCCAAACAGCACCGAATTCGATGTTCCATCGGTGAAGTTGCCGAGCTTGTTCGGATTCCTCTGCAGAAAGGCCCCTTTGTACTTGTCGAATCCCGGCACTTCCCCAAGATATCCCGACACTCCCATGTAATTAGTGGGTGCAACCGGATCCCAGCCGCCCGCTAACGAACCGTACGCGCCCTGAATTGTTCCCGATCCGGCGCTCGGTGAGTAAAGGTTCGTGAGCACGAAGAAGCCTTGTTGAGGGGTCAACGAATTCGTGGTAGGACACAGGAATCCGGGTAGCTTCTTTAATGAGGCATTGTAACATCCATCCACCCAGAACCAATAATCCTGCCCGAACAAATCGACCTTCAACTGGTCACGTTCCAGCGTTTGATACAGATTTGCCTGATCGATAAACGGAAGGAGGAAAACCAGAGGACTCGCAAAAGACTGCTTGTCGTATGGGACAAATCCCTTCGGTCCCAATCCACCCGAGGGAATGGTCGTATTGGAAGCCTCGAAGTTATGCACCGCCAGTGCCAGTTGCTTCATGTTGTTCTTGCACTGGGTTCGCCTGGCCGCCTCGCGAGCCTGTTGTACCGCTGGCAGCAGCAGTGCGATCAATACGGCAATGATCGCAATCACCACCAGCAGCTCGATCAGAGTGAAACCCGATTCGCGACGAAGCTTCGCCTCAGGTCTCCGAGAAATCAATCGTTTCATTTCGTAACCTCCAAAAATCAGATGAACTACATAACCAAAATACCAAGCCGATCATGCGGAATCGCTTTTCCGCATTCATCGAAATTTAACATAGCAAAATCAGGACCAAATGGAAGTGTTTTCTTCCTTCTGTCGAAAATTCGGTAGAAGCGTTTTCGTAACGATTTGATTGATAAGGTTTTACCCAGATTCTTCGGTTTTCAGAAGTGGCCTTCCCTTGCATGCCTGATTGATCGAGATTCCTCGTTTCCATCAAAATTGCCTGAGGAATATGCATGAATCGACTGAGGAATGCTGATTTTCGATACAGGTTCCACAACGTCCATAAAGTCCACAACCCGTCCAGACTCGGTACGCCCAGCCAGCGATCTTCAGTCCTGGCCGACTTGAACCACAAGACTCTCTCAAGCCAACTCGATTGAATGTCACATTGATTGAATGTCACAACGATTTGTCCCGTTTGCAGATCCGTTGATGGTGCTATCGAAATCGCTTGAACTGCTGTGTAGGATAGGTGTGAGGCATGAGGTGCGTTATTGGATCTGAACTCGTTGTTGACTCGTGAAATCTCATCGGCCTGAAAGTGGTTCCTGATCCGCTCCCCACAAGTTAGTCCTCAATGGAGGATGGAAATCGAGGTTTTTTCCGATGGACGGTTTTTTCGCGGCGATCACTTGGCGCCCTCAGGTTGGCGATCCTGATTTCTGGGGCTGGGTCGTCACGATTGCCTATTTTTTGGCGAGCGTGCTTTGTTTTTTGGCAGGTCGCAATGAGCTGGCAGAATGTCGCAAGCACGGATCGAAGGGTATTGCCTGGTTCTGGTTCGGGCTCGCGATCCTGTTGCTGGGTTTGGGGGTGAATAAGCAACTTGACCTGCAAACATTACTGACTCAAATTGGTCGGCAGTCCGCCAAGCAAGGGGGCTGGTTTGCCCAGCGAAAGAAGATTCAGTGGATCGTGCTGCTGGCGGGAGCGGCATGCGGAGTGGCGAGTTTGGGTTGGGGCTACTTTTTCCTTCGCAGCCGGTGGCGCGACTGTCGGCTGGCGTTCCTGGGAATCGTGTTTTTGCTTGGATTTGTTGTCATTCGCGCCGCCTCGATTCAACGCGTCGATCGCCTTGTCGTGGCAATTCCCCATCTGGGTCATCGGCTGAATGCAGGGTTGGAATTGAGTGGCACGATCCTGATTGGTTTAGGAGCCCTGCTGCAAGTGAGGCCAGCCCCCAGACCATCCCATTCCCGTTTCTAAGCCACACCACCCTCGTCGTCGTCTGGAAGGTGGAACGAATGCAGGAAGCGGTGAGAGATCGGAGCCAGGATGATTGCCATTAGCGATAAAAAGACGATTCCGCTGAACAGACAATACGCGACCGCAAACAACTTGCCGCTGACTGTTGTCAAGGGAGTCACCGGCCCCATCCCCGTAAGAATCATCGAGGCATTCAGCAGCGAATCGATCCAGGACATTTCGCCAAAAAAGTGGTAGCCCCATGTTCCAAAGCCCAGCGAAACGACAATCACCCCCAGTGTCGTCAAAAAACTGCCGATCAGGCGTGTGAGGAAAACCCGCTTCGTCGCAATTGGCTCATTTTTATTCTCGTACATGACCTCTCCCTTTGGGCAGCAATGAACGTTCCCTCAGCAGCCAGATTCCTGCACACAGTCTCGTGAATTCCCCCGTGACTTGACTCTCTTTTACCCGATTGTCAACAGAATTGGATGCGAATCAACCAATCAATTGTTCTTGAGCCGAAATCCGAGGTAACCCTGTTCTGCACTGTCAACAGCAAGTGGAAAGTGAGGGGGCGAGTCGAATGGTTTCGCGACGAGGAAGGGACACGCGTCGGTTTGAATCAACCCGATAACCCCAATAAACCCCCGCTTCCCGGTAACTTCGTCTCTTTCACCGTCGGCCCGAATGACTCCCCCACCCCCAACCTGATTCTGCGTCCAGAACTTCGTGACGACACCTGCGATGGTGTCGCTCGCCCCTACGACGTTGGACGGAAAACTCAGCAATTGATGCTCGGAATCGATATGATCATGAAGTTCTGAGGCGGCGGATCACCCAGAAGATCAAGCGGTCTCCATGATCACGGGGGCCGAAACAGCCTCGATAAAGATATGAGCTCAAGAAAAAGTCACGCTGTAGGAGTGACTTTCCACCCCCACTCTGATCTGATGAGCGTTCTCTCTTTTTGAATGATGCTGAATCAGGATCATCCGCAGCAGGCTGTTTGGCTGTTGCTTTTCCACCGCAGAGACTTGAGGCTCATGCAATTCCTCTCCCGCGAAGCCACGGTTGCCAAACCCGATTTTAACCGCTGGCTGGTCCCACCGGCCGCGATCTCCGTCCACATGTGCATTGGCGAAGTGTACGGATTCAGTGTCTTCAATGTCCCCCTCACCCAGGGGGAAGCGGGCTGGACCATTCCACAGATCGGCTGGATTTACTCGATCGCCCTGTTCATGCTAGGAATCTCGGCCGCATTCCTCGGAAAATGGGTCGAACGGAGCGGGCCACGCAAGACAATGGTCGCCAGTTGCGTCTGCTTCTGCGGCGGACTGCTCATTTCGGCACTCGGGGTCAAGCTGAAAATCATCGGGCTTTTGTATCTCGGTTACGGTGTGATCGGTGGAGTCGGTCTGGGTCTCGGCTATATCTCACCCGTTTCTACGCTGATGAAATGGTTCCCCGATCGCCCTGGAATGGCGACAGGAATGGCCATTATGGGATTCGGTGGCGGAGCTTTGATCGGGGCCCCACTGGGGGTAAAACTGATGGACCATTTCCGCTCGACAACCTCGACCGGTGTTGCCGAAGCGTTCGTCGTCATGGCCGTGTTGTATGCCATTTCGATGCTGTTCGGGGCGTGTCTGATTCGCGTCCCGCCTGAGGGCTGGAAACCGGAAGGCTGGAAACCCGCACAGCAAACGAAACCGCTGATGACCAATGCACACGTCTCGGTCGATCAGGCCTGGAAGACTCCCCAATTCTGGTGCCTCTGGATCGTGCTCTGCATGAACGTCAGCGCCGGAATCGGAATCCTCGGTCAAGCCTCGAAAATGTGTTCCGACATGTTTGGTGTCAGCGCCGCCGTCGGAGGTGGCTTTGCAGGATTGCTGAGTCTCTTCAATATGGGGGGCCGCTTTGTCTGGTCATCAATCTCGGATTATACCGGTCGCAAGGTCGTTTATTCCCTCTATTTTTTGCTCGGCGCAATCTTGTACTGCGCCGTCCCCTGGACACAGCAGCTGCAGAATAAAATGCTGTTCGTGGCCGTGACGGCGAGCATCATTTCGATGTATGGCGGCGGGTTTGCCACGATCCCGGCCTATTTACGCGACCTGTTCGGAACCTATCAGATCGGCGCCATTCACGGACGCCTGATTACCGCCTGGTCGGTGGCGGCACTGCTGGGACCGAGTCTCGTCAATTACATTTCCACCGCCCGCATTGCAGCAGGAGTCCCCAAGGCCGAGGCATACAATTCGACCATGTACCTGATGGCCGGACTCTTATTGATCGGCCTGATCGCCAATCTCTTGGTCCGACCGGTTGATCCGAAACACCACACCAAGGACGCTTTCAAAGCCTGAACTCATGAAAACCATCACGCTCACCGTCGCCTGGATCTGGATCGCAGTACCCCTCGGCTGGGGTATTTATCAGTCAGTACAAAAATCACTCCCGCTATTCAGTAACCAGTCACAGCCTGCAGCAGTGGGCCAGCCTGCAAAATAACCGGAATCACCTGCTTACCGCATCACCCGTGGCATCACCACGTTCCGGCGACCGGCAATTGGGTGACAGGATGTCTTAAATCTTTCCCAAAAAGAATCCCCAAGCGGACGAAATTTAAGCCAATAATTTTTCCACAACCTTACCAGCAACGTCCGTCAACCTGACATCAAGGCCACGATGCCGGAACGTGAGTCGTTGATGATCCAGTCCAAATAATCGAAGTAATGTTGCATGAAAATCGTGCGTGTGAACCCCCTCATCCGCAACCTGCCACCCGAGATCGTCACTCTTCCCAATCACTTGCCCCCCTTTCACGCCCCCTCCTGCCATCCACATACTGAAACAATGCGGGTGATGATCGCGCCCGGCACTGGGACCTGGCGTGGCATTTTCGGTGATGGCGGTCCGGCCAAATTCTGTCGCCCAAACGACCAGTGTTGAGTCAAGTAGCCCCCGTTGCTTGAGGTCGCATAACAGAGCCCCAATCGGTTGATCGACCTCCTGACACTGAGTCCGCAGTTCCCCCTCGAGATTTTTATGCTGATCCCATGTTCGCTGAAATAGGGACACAACCCGGACACCCCGTTCTACCAAACGCCGGGCCAGCAGACAGTTTCTCGAAAATGTCCCTTGCTGTCCCGGCCGGTTGATACCGTAGCTCTCGTGCGTTTCCGCTGTTTCCCCAGCAAGATCGATCAGTTCCGGAGCGGCAATCTGCATCCGAAACGCCAGCTCGTAGGCCGCAATTCGAGCGTCGATCTCGGGGTCGTGGACTTGGTGCTGCTTGAATTGATTTAATCGCCGCACCGCATCAAACTGTGCTCGATTCCATTCCGGGCGAATGCCATCAGGAGTATCCAGATTCAAGATGGCCTCGCCCTGATTGCGAAAAAGAACTCCCTGATGGACGGATGGCAAATATCCATTTCCCCACGCCATCGCCCGCGCCACTGGGCCACGATGATTGATCAACGCGACAAAGGCCGGAAGATTCTGCGATTCGCTTCCCAGCCCATACGTGAGCCACGCACCAAAACTCGGACGCCCCGGCTGGTCACGGCCGGTGATCATTTCCAGTTCGCCCGGTGCGTGATCGAATGCCGCATGATGCATCGATCGAATCAGCCCAATCTCGTCGGCACAAGCCCCAATCTGCGGTAGCAGCTCCGACATCTCCATGCCACATTCGCCATACCTTCGAAACGGAAAACGGCTACCCATCAGGCGAGATTGAGCGGGTTTGATAAACGAAAAACGAATCCCGCTTAAAAAGGATTCGGGAATCGGCTGGCCATCCAACTTCAATAATTCTGGCTTGGGGTCAAATAAATCGAGGTGGCTGGTTCCCCCCGCCAGAAAAATAAAAATGCATCGCTTGGCCCCGGCAGAAACATGAGACGGCTGCGGACGGAGTCCCCCCCCTGCCCTAGCCCCAGCCCCGGTCCCAGTCCCAGTAGATTCCGTGGCCAGTAACCCGTCACGGTCCAGCAATCCCGCCAACGCAGCAAGACCCGCCCCGCCCGCACTGCCGGTAAAGAATCGCCGCCGACTCAATAAGACCTGATCCGCGATGGACTGCATGGCTACTCCCTCGTTATCAATTCATCCAGATTTAAGAGCGTTCGTGCGACACCGTGCCAGACGGCTTGCTCCGTTGCCGCACCTCGTCGCTGCTCGTCCAGCAGATCTCGCAATACCTGCAGTTCCTCTGAGCATGCTGTCCGCGAAAGAGACCAGGAAAAACCAGCCTGAATACGCCCCACATCGTCTGCGGCATGACTCTGCATCCGACGTCCTAAAGCCCGTGCACATTCGTCCATGGCGGGTTCATTCAGCAGTGTCAGAGCCTGAATGGGTGTCGTTGAACGGTCCCGAGACATCAGGCACTGATTTCCGTCAGGTCCATCGAACGCTGCAATCATCGGATAGGGAAAGGTCCGCTGCATGTGAACGTACAATCCCCGACGATAGGGACTCCCTTTCGATTCCTGAAATCGCTCATTTTTCAGTTCGCTCAATTGACTGAGCCCCCGTGGCAAAGCAGGCTGTATCGAGGGGCCTCCCACAGCAAGATCCAGCAACCCACTCGCAGCCAATGCCAGATCCCGTACTGTTTCCGCTTCAACACGATACCGGTTTTGACGCCACAACAACCGATTTTCCGGATCAATCGGGGAAGGAATTTCGGGTTGAATCGAAGATTGCCGATAGGTTGCGGATGTCACCAGTAAGCGGATGAGCGACTTGCGACTCCAAGGCCGCAGAACAATCGCCGCATTGCTACCAGATTCGTCCGGAGAAGAATGGCCAGCAAAGTGAGCGGCAAGCCAATCCAGTAACTCGGGATGCGTCGGGGGTTCCCCTTTTCGACCAAAGTTTTCTGGTGTCGGGACAAGACCGCGACCAAACAGATGTTGCCACACGTGATCAACCGCCACACGCGCGGTCAGCGGATGTTCGGGGGCCACTAACCAGCGAGCGAGATCAAGTCGATCGGGATTCGTACCACGCATTTTTAACGGGGGAAGAAATCCAGGGACATCCGGTAAAACCGTTAGTCCGGGGTCCAGAAAATTCCCTCGTCGATGAATTCGAGTGAGACGTTCTGCCGCTTTCAGTGTCGGAAAATCCCCTTCCTGTGCAGGATCGGATGCATTAAAGAAGGCATAAAACTGATAATATTCCCGATGAGAGATCGGATCGTACTTGTGCGTATGGCATTCGGCACAATTGAAGGTCAACCCCATCCAGACTGCGGCGGTCACTGCGGTGCGATCCTTAATCGCTTTTGAGCGGAATTCTTCGGCGTCGGCCCCACCCGCAGAATTATGCAAGGTATTCCGATGAAAGGCCGTCGCAATCCGCTCGCTCACCCCCGACTCGGGAAGCAAATCTCCCGCCAGTTGCTGAATCGTAAATTGATCATACAACAGATCGTCATTGATCGCCTGAATCACCCAATCGCGATACCGCCAGAGGTGGGGGCGTGGAATATCATTTTCATACCCATCACTCTCGGCAAACCGGGCCAGATCCAGCCAATGCTTCCCCCATCGCTCACCAAAGTGCTTTGAGTCCAGCAATCGATCAACCAGTTCCTCATAGGCTTCAGCCCGGCGATCATTGACAAACGTTTCAACCTGCTCGGGCAAAGGTGGCAACCCCAGCAGATCAAGACTCAGCCGACGAATTAACGTCGCCCGGCTCGCTTCGACGGCAGGTTGTAACCCTTCTTGTTCGAGTCGTGCCAGAACAAATCGATCCACCGGATGCCGACTCGCATGCTCACGCGATGAAGCAGGAACCTGGGGCAGCGTCATCGGGCGAAACGACCAATGGTCGCTCTGTTGTTCCGTCCCGGCGAATTCCTCTGGCCAAACCGCCCCGGTATCAATCCAGTTTTTCAGGAGCTCGATTTCTGTCACCGACAGCGGTTCACCCCCTTGGGGCATCTGCTTCGTGAGATCAGTCGTGGTCAGGCGGGTAATCAATTCACTCGACTCACTTCGCAGCGCAACAATCACAGGCCCGGAATCACCACCAAGCAACGCCCGCCGGCGAAGATCCAATCGCAAGCCCCCCTCCTGAACCTCAGGTCCATGACAGGAAATACATCGAGCGACCAACAACGGCCTGACCTGGATGGAAAAAACGGCAGCGGGAAAAGGAGCGTCCGACTCGGCAGCACAAACACCGATCAGAGGGCTGAAAACCATACCCAGAATCACGCCCATCATCACCGTTAATCCGAATCGGCAAATCAGGTGCGAGACGTTCTTGATATTCATGGGCGATCCATTGGAACGATTGCCGCCCCCTTCATGGCAAACTGGGTTTGCAGTACGGGGTCGATAACCACAAGAAAACAATGCCAAGGCTGGAGATCAGTACGAATACCGGATTGTCCACGTTGCAGACGTGAAACACAAGAGATTTGCACAAACAGTATCACGGCAACGTGAGTATCGCGACCAGATGAGTCACGAGAGGAGCCATAGGGACACTGGACTAGTTTAAAGATGTGTTGCGATTCCGCTCAAGTTTTTGAATCATCGGTATTGATCACGTTTCATTTGGAGTCCTTTGGATCGGAATGATGGCGAGGATGGCTCGAGCGGAAGTATCTGCGCCTCATGAAGTTGCGGTTGTCCATGTCATGAATCGTGTGGTTCGTTGCTGTGATCTGCTGCGTGACGACCCCGTGAGTGGCAAGAATCAGGATCATCGCAAAGTCATGATGGCGCTACATGACCGTTGGACCGATTTCCAACCGCCGGATCCACTCGGCGACACAGACCGAAGTCACGTTCTGGTATCGCGATCACCGGGATGGCGGCAAGAGGCTGATGAGATTCACTCCCGATGAGTTTCTCTCACGCTGGTTCGAACACATTACCCCCCGGGGCCTTCGGATGATTCGGCGCAGCGGACTCTACGCCAATTCCTGTGCGAAGAAGCGTGCGGAAATCCAGCGACAACTCCTCGCCTCGACGACGAACCATTCCGCGACAGAATGGGACACAAAATCGCTCGCGGCCGTTTTTCCACTTGA
>CAMBQP010000013.1 GCA_945869955.1 Schlesneria paludicola DSM 18645 | reverse complement strand
CAATTGCCCGGGAACCCCTCGTCGCAGACTATCGCTGACCTGCGGTCACTTCGCCACAGAGCGATCGGAATCTTGGTTCAGAATCATCATTTTCCATTTTCTGGAAAAAGTCTTGTTGAAGGATTCTGCTCTTTGGCGTTTCAAGAATTGTCAGGCTAATCTCATGAGGTTCTTGCTCGTGTTCTGCTTGTGGACGGCAAGCTTAGGCGACAGAAGTCGGGGATCAGCCTGTTGATTTTTTGGGATCGTGGTTGAGAAAATCCAGCACTGAGAAAATCCAGCACTGAGAAAATCCAGCACGAAGACAATCCTGCACGAAGGCAATCCAGCACAAGGAGAAGATTCATGTTGTTTCGTAAATTCTGGACGCGAATGTCACGACGCGGGATCTCAGCAGCGGCAATGATTGCCGGGGGAATTGCGGTTTTGCCAGGATCAGCGGCTTTTGCACAGCCTCGTTTTGATGATCCTCTGCCGGGTTTGAACGCCGCTCAAATCTCGGCCTTTAACGACGGGAAAAAGTCTGGTGGGCCGTTTTGGCTGGAAGGCGCAGCAAGCAACGTTACTTTCGTTTGCGGGGGATGCCTCTCTGAATGAAATGGGGATTACAAGCAGGCTGTTTCCGACCGAAAATGCACCGAATGGGAATCTGGAACTCCTCAAAAAACTGGATCGGGTGGCAGATCCCGAGGACCAGTTTGATCCCGCGACCGGCAAATATGGTATCGATAAACTTACAGACTTCATGCGTCTGCTCAGTCCCCCACCTCCACTTCCTGTCACGGCATCGACCGGATTTGGAGGGAAGATTTTCCTGGACATTGGCTGCGCCCATTGCCATACCCCGATGTTGACGACGGGGCCCAGTTCAATTCCGGCCCTCAATGGGCAGCGAGTGATACTGTTCTCGGACCTGCTGTTACACGACATGGGTTCGCTGGGTGACGGAATTGGACAAGGAACGGCCACGGGGCAAGAAATGAAAACCGCCCCCCTTTGGGGATTACGCAGCAGCCGGCCTTATCTGCACGACGGGAGAGCCGCCACGGTTGAGGACGCCATCCAAGCGCATGATGGCGAGGCAACGAATTCTCGAGAGCGCTACCGCAGGCTCTCACCCGACCAGAAAAGTTTGCTGGTGCAGTTTCTCATGTCAATTTGACACAAATCACTGCGTGTGCGGGCAGGTAGTCGGTCACATCAGCCCGATCCGGCTGTATACCGGGTTCCGCCGGGTGGGGGGCGAAAAACAAGTCGGTCGCAAACCATCCCGAGGATGATTCGCGACCGACTTTTGAGTTGGCGGATCGTTCGAGTTGGCGGATCGTAGGGTGCGTAGCGTTCCCAATTCGACATCGCACAACTTCGACATCGCACAACTTAGACATCGCACAACTTAGACATCGCACAACTGTACGGCTTGGCGTAGTCCGGCGAGGGGGTCACGGGTGGGAATAAATTCGTGGCCGACGTAACCCTGGTAACCGATTTCGATCAACTTACGCATGATGGGCGGGTAGTTGATTTCCTGAGTATCATCGAGTTCGGCTCGTCCCGGATTTCCGGCGGTATGAATATGGCCGATGACATCCTTGTGTTGTTCGATACGGCGGATCACATCGCCATTCATGACCTGGACGTGGTAGATGTCAAACAGGACTTTCACTCGCGGTGAACCGACCTTGCGAACGATATCGCAGACATAATCGATGTCGTCTCCCTGATAGCCCGGATGTCCCTTCATTGGATGCGAGTCATCGCGCGAGTTGAGGTGTTCGAGGCAGATCGTGACCCCTTTTTTCTCGGCATAGGGGGCGATTTTCTTCAGGCCGGCGATACAGTTTGCGGCGCCGTCTGCGGCAGAGATTTCGCCGCTGGTGGGATCTTCGGCATCGTTCCACTTGTATCCGGTGAAGGCAATGACGTTGGGGACTCCTGCTGCGGCGCAATCATCAATCATTTTACTGGTCGTCGCGATCACTTCCGCCTGATAGCGAGGATTGTTAAAGCCCTTCATAAAGGGGGCTCCGGGCATTCCATTCGGCGCGATGGCGCACTTGAGACCATGTTTCTTGAGAACGTCCCAAGTTTCAGGACCACAAATTTCAATCGATTCGCAACCCAGGCTTTTGGAAATCTGGCACGTTTTTTCGATGTCCCATTTGTCTCCTGCGGCATTGAAACACCAGAAGACGACCGAATGCTTGATTCGGCCTTTTGTTGCGACTTTGTCCGCCCCCTCCAACATGGTCTCGGAACCGACGCTGGCGGCGGCGCCAGCGGCAAATGCGGAATGAAGTAGATCACGACGGGAAAGTGACATCGAAAACTCCTGCTGTCATCACGGGAAAAGGGATCGGAACGGAATCATCCAGAGTGCGCAAGCTGCAGTTGAGCAATTCGGTTTGCCTCAACGATCCGGAAAATGATAACTCGCTCGCATCACCGGTGCGAACCAGTCACCCGGTGGATCGGTCAGAAAACGGTTTTTTACTGACCCAGACCGCAACCAAAATGATGCGTATTCGGCAGGCTCACTTGTCTCGCGTCAGCCGAACCGATTGTTTCAGCCGGGTCAGTTGCTGCAGCGACAGGAAATCAGGCAAAATGCGCGGTCGGAGGCTCATAATCGGCCCGAGCGACTCGCCATCGTCGCTGGTTGTGCGTTACCCTTTGTTCCGTTCCTGTTTGTCCATTACTTCGTTTTCATCATGGACCTCACCCTTGAACCACGCTGTTCCCTCCGCCGACTCTCTTCCTGAGGGCTGGGCGGCTGTCGATCTCGGATTGAAGCAACCACTGCTGGCGCAACTGACGGCTGGCGAAACGATCGTCGCATTCATGGCGTCTGATATTGATTCGGCTCGCTTTTATCGTTCGACGCTGCTGGTGCTGACGAATCGTCGGTTTCTGAGCAATTCCGCCGAGACGGGTTTTCATGTTTGGGATCTGACCGAGATTGAGAAGCTGAAAACCAAAGACCGGGGTGGCTTGGGAACATTGGAATTGCTGGGGGTCGATCGTCGGTTGGCGGTTTGGCACTACACGATTGCGCAAGGCCCGTCGGCATTAATTCTGGGTGACCGTTTTGAGGATGTGAAAACGGTAAGGACAACGGTCAGAAAGCCTGCGGATGAAGATGACATTCCGGATGCCGAAGACCACGAAGCACCACCCGATACGACCTCGCTCTTGCGACTGTGGCAATTTGCCAAACCGCATCTGGGCTGGATGCTTGTCGCGTTGTTAATGACGCTGACTGCGGCGATTGCCGAAGTGAAAACGATCCAGATGACCAAGCCGTTGGTGAATCTGCTGAAGAATTACGTGGAGACGAGTCCCCCTTCGCAGGCGATGCCAGCGGATTTGACCACCGATCAGCAAGCGCCTCGCCCCGATGCACCGGTCTCGGCTGTTGCCCCGGACTCGTCGATCATGAATCAGGCCATCTTTTATTTGGGAATCATGCTTTGTTCGGCGGTGATTGCGTGGCTGCTGGGCTGGGGGCAAGGAGCGATCCTGGCCTGGGTAAGCGAGCGTGTTACAGGCGATCTGCGGCGCAGAACCTATTCCCATCTGCAAAAGTTATCGTTGGAATATTTCGGTGGCAAGCGGACTGGTGACCTGATGTCACGGATCAGTAGTGATTCGGACCGGCTCTGCTCGTTCCTGTCAGACAGCATTGTGGATTTTACGGCGAATACCATTCTGTTGTTCGTGGTGGCCTATGCACTGTTCAGTGAAAACTGGAAAGTCGCCTTGGTAGCGCTAGTTCCGTTTCCGTTGATCATTTGGCTGATGTACTACGCTCGGGACCGATTGGCGATTGGCTTTCTGGCCTCTAGCCGGGCCTGGGGAACGATGTCAAGTGTGCTGGCGGATACGATTCCGGGGATTCGGGTCGTCAAGGCGTTTGCACAGGAAGATCGAGAGATCGATCGGTTCTCGACCGCAAACGAATCCGTGGTGACGGCCAATAATCGCGTAAACTCACTTTGGACTTTCTTTTGGCCACTGATTACCTTTTTGAATCACCTTGGCGTGTTGGTCGTGTGGGTTTGTGGCGTCTGGCTGATCAGTCGCCGCACCCCGAATTTTGATGTCGGCTCGCTGACGACTGTGGTACTGTTGAGTGAAAAGTTCTACAGCAAGTTGGAGATGATGAGTCGAATCGTGAACGCGTCGCAGCGAGCGGCAGCGAGCACTCAGCGGATTTTCGAGATTCTGGACCGGGTTTCGAGTGTTCCCGAGCCTGCCAAACCGATTGCGGTGGGCAAATTGCGCGGTGAGCTTGAGTTCCGTCATGTTGGTTTTCGCTATGGCAATCGCAAGGTGATTCGCGATTTATCGCTCAAAATTGAAGCGGGAGAAATGATTGGACTGGTCGGCCATACAGGAGCGGGAAAAAGCACACTCATCAATCTCGTCTGTCGATTTTTTGATGTGGCCGAGGGTTCTATCCTGGCGGATGGGATTGATATCCGTAGCTACAAGGTGGAACCGTATCGCCGGAATGTCGGGATCGTGCTGCAGGATCCCTTCCTCTTCTACGGGTCAATCGCGGAAAATATTGCTTATGGGCTTCCCGAGGCGACGCGAGAACAGATTATCAATGCCGCGAAAGCTGCCCGAGCGCACGAATTCATTCTGCAACTGGCCGACGGTTATGATTCGTTGGTCGGGGAACGAGGTCAGTCTTTATCAGGTGGCGAACGCCAGCGCATCAGCATTGCACGAGCCTTGCTGATCGATCCCCGTATTCTGATCCTGGACGAAGCGACATCGGCATTGGATTCGACCACGGAACGCCAGATTCAGGAAGCCTTGGAAAACCTGACCCGTGGCCGGACGACCATCGCGATCGCGCACCGATTGAGCACGCTCCGTCAAGCAAATCGAATTATGGTGATTGAACGTGGTCGCCTGGTGGAGATCGGTACTCACGAAGAACTGCTCAAAATCGACGGTGCCTACGCGACTCTCCACAAGGCCCAACAGGCTTTGGCGAAAGAGGCGGGATTGACCTGAGATTGGGATGGTCGGAGTTCATTTTGGGTTGCCAGGTGTGCGGCGATGGCCGTTTTTCTGATCGGACCCGCCCTGTATCGACCGAACACAAAAGGGCGGCGTGCCTGAGATGTTGACTGGGGGACCGACTTAATCCGGTTCAACCACAAACCCAGTGCGCGAGGGACAACGACTTCACTCTGCAGTAAACAGGACGACTTTCCGAAAACTGAAAACGGAACCTTCACTGCCGCGCACTCGGTTTTGTCGTTGAACCCTCAATCATTGCAATTCGGCGAACGAGATGGGGCGGGTGCAATCGAGGCTGCGGTGAACGGGGGGAAGTTCATATTTCAGGCCGCTGGCACAATTGAACAGCACTGCAGACTCGCTGCTGGTGACTCGTCCTTCACGGAAGGCTTGCTGATAGGCGGCCAAGGTGGCGGCCCCTTCGGGGCACATCAAAAACCCCTCGCGCAGCGCCATTTCTTCACGCGCTCTCAAAATGGCGTCATCATCGATCGCCATCGCGAAACCGCCACTTTCGCGGACCGCTCGCAGCATCAGAAAGTCGCCCACGGCCGCCGGAACGCGAATCCCGGCGGCGATGGTATGTGCATTCGGCCAGAGCGGGGCGTGTTCCAGTCCTTCTTCCCATGCTTTCACGATGGGAGCACAGCCCGAGGCTTGAACAACGACCATGCGGGGCAACTTACCGGTGATCCAGCCGAGTTCCTGCAGTTCACGAAATGCTTTCCACATGCCGATCAGACCCGTACCACCCCCGGTCGGATAGAAAATGATGTCGGGTAACTGCCAGCCAAATTGTTCTGCCAACTCGAGCCCCATCGTTTTCTTTCCTTCGATACGGTATGGCTCTTTTAATGTTGAACAATCAAACCAACCCATCGGCTCTTTCCCTACCCCAACAATTTTTCCGCAATCATTAATCAAGCCATTAACGCGCCAGACCTGTGCCCCTTGTGCTGCGATTTCTCGGACGTTGATTTCCGGCGTATCATCGGGACAGAAGACGAAGGCTTCGATTCCTGCTCGGGCGGCATACGCCGCCATCGCAGCCCCGGCGTTGCCATTGGTGGGGAGCGCCAGTCGCTTCAGCTTCAACTCTTTGGCCATCGAGACTGCCAGGCAGAGTCCGCGGGCCTTGAAAGAACCTGTCGGGAGACGCCCTTCGTCTTTGATGAACAAGGGGCCGGTGCCGGCTTGCAGGCGTGGGACGGAGATCACGGGTGTCATCGTTTCCCCGAGGCTAACAATGTTACTGGTCTGCCGGACCGGGAGAAATTCACGATACCGCCAGAAATCGGGATCACGGCGGGCCAGATCCTCGCGAGTGAGAGAACGGCCGAGAGCTTCGAGATCATACCGGACCAGCAGCGGTCGACCGGCGGCAGAGAGTCCGTGAATGACATCCGCAGGATATTGCGTCCCCGTCAGGCTGCATTCGAGATGCGAAACAAACGTGGGGCGATCGGTCGTTGTATTCATGGAAGGCTGCATACGAAGTTTTTCATTGCGATTGGTAAGGAATTTGCTGGAAAAAACTCTGTTGGTGGAACCAAGAGGAATCCTCGGATTCTGTGCGGGTAACGGAATTGAATTTAAAGAGTTTCCCGGGAATTTGTCACTTCGACGGGAAACTTTGGTGGTGATGCGGGTCGTTTTTGGTTGATTTGAGCCGATTTGACTTTAAGACACGATGACACACTTGACGGTTCTGATGCGTAATGGCTAGGCTATTTGGAGAAACTTTTTGAATTAAACCATCGAGACTGATGCCCCACCTTTGATCTGCTTACTGTTTAAAAATTGCTTAATCGCGATTTCGCCCACCGAAGACTTCGTAACTTGATGATGGCAATTGCCAATGTATGTTATGACTGCTGTGATTGTTTACGTGTGAATCACCGTTTTTCCCCTTTTCCCCCCTGTTCGTGTGGAGATTTTGCATGTCTCTCAGTTGTAATCCCGGTCATTTTGATCGTCTGAGCCGTCGTGGCTTTCTGTCTGTCGGTATGTTGGCTGGGGCTGGCTTGACATTGCCCCAGTTATTGCGCTGCAACACGGCGTATGGTGACCTGAAGGATTACAAGAATTTCGAGGGGACTGCCAAGTCGATCATTCACATCTTCATGCCAGGGGGGATGGCTCATCAAGAATCGTTTGACCCCAAGCCGTATGCTCCAATCGAGTATCGTGGTGAGATGGGTCAAGTGGCGACGAAGATCAGCGGAGAAGTCTTCGGTGATACGCTCGCCAAGACCGCTCAGGTGGCAGACAAATTGACTATTATTCGGTCAATGACGCACGGTGAAGCAGCACACGAGCGTGGGACTCATAACATGTTCACGGGCTACCGGCCCAGTCCCGCTCTGATTTATCCGTGTATCGGATCTGTGGTGAGTCACGAGTATGGTCCGCGGAACAATCTGCCACCGTATGTTTGCATTCCCAATATGCCGACCGAGTTCGCTGGGAGTGGTTATTTGAGTTCTGCGTTCGCGCCGTTCAGCTTGGGAAGCGATCCAGCGGCCGGGGGCTTTAAAGTTCGGGATCTTGATCTCCCAGGGGGAGTTGACGACAGTCGATTTGCGACCCGTCGTTCTGCCTTGCAGGCGGTGAATGCCCACTTCCAGAAGAAAGAAAAGTCGGACGATCTGACTGCGATGGATACGTTCTATGATCGTGCCTATAGCCTGATCAGTTCACCGGCAGCCCGCGAAGCGTTTGATATCGAGAAAGAGCCGGCACAGATTCGTGATGAATATGGTCGCAACACCGCTGGGGCTCGGATGCTGCTGGCCCGGCGTCTGGTGCAGGCGGGTGTGCGGTTAGTGAATCTGACCTATGGTGGCTGGGATATGCACAACGGAATCGTTGCGGGATTCCGTGGTCAGATGCCGGCGTTCGATCAGGCCTTTGCGACGTTGATCAATGATCTCGACCGCACCGGTTTGCTCAAGGAAACCCTGGTGATGGTCTCGTCGGAATTTGGTCGAACACCCAAGATCAATGCTCAGGCTGGTCGCGATCACTATCCGAAGGTCTTTAGCGTGGTCTTGGCGGGTGGTGGTGTGAAGGGGGGCTATATTCATGGCTCATCCAATTCGACCGCTTCCGAACCCGAAGAGTCGCCAATGGGTTGCGAAGATCTGTTCACCACAGTTTATCACTGCATGGGGATTGTGGCGGATAAAGAATTGATGGCTCCTGGCGATCGTCCCATTGAAATCGTGGACGGTGGTAAGGTCATTAAGGAATTGCTGGCCTAAGCCGGTCGGACTGTGTGTTAGGCGTTTAGTTGTTGATGGCGGCATTTGGTCATTGATGGGCCGGATGCTGATCGTGACGATTAAATCGGCTGAAAATCAGATGTTTTGCCGCCCCATCCCGTTCTGCGGGATGGGGGCTTTCGTGTTGGGAAGCGTTTCCTCAGAGTGGTATCATTGGTGTGCAGTCTGCTCGGTCGTCAGTTGTCCAGTTTGAGCGTTGGGACTGCAGAGGATTGAATTAGCCGAATTTCTGAAATGAGTTGGTGAGGTCATTTTCATGCGTCGTTCATTGCTGATGTTTGTAGTGCTCTTGCTGGCAAATCATGGGTCGTCGGTTTTTGCTGCCAGCCCTGTTTTGTCGAACATCCTTCCCCGAGGAGCTCAGCGGGGGGTGGAAACAGAAGTTCTCTTCAACGGCCAGCGGTTGGAAGATGCCCAGGAATTGATGATCTACGAACCGGGGATCGAGGTGATTGAATTCGCTGTGGTCAACGGAAATCAGGTGAAAGCGAAGCTGAAGATTGCGCCGGAATGTACGCTCGGGACCAAACACATTCGTGTCCGCACGGCCAGCGGCCTATCGGACCTGAGGACCATGCGGGTGAGTGCATTGCCGACGGTGCTGGAAGTTGAGCCAAATAGTGACTTCAAGCAGCCACAGGTGGTGGCAAATAATGTGACCGTCGAAGGGATCATTCAGAACGAAGATGTGGATTACTTCGTGATCGAAGCCAAAAAAGGGGACCGCATTACGGCCGAGGTTGAAGGGATCCGACTTGGCGACACACTCTTTGATCCGTATGTCGCGCTTCTTAATGAAGCTCGATTTGAGTTATCCACCAGCGATGACGCTGCATTGGTCTGGCAGGATGGAATTGCCGCGATCATCGCTCCCGCCGACGGGAAGTATATCGTCCAAATCCGAGAGAGCAGTTATGGTGGGAACGGGGCGTGTTACTACCGTTGTCACATCGGCAACTATCCCCGACCATTTTCGATTGTGCCTGCGGGTGGCAAGCCTGGTCAGAAAGTTGCAGTCAAATTTTTAGGAGATGTTTCGGGCGAGTTCACTCGCGAGTTTGATCTTCCTGCGAAAGCCGAGGCCGAATATGCAGTTTTTGCTCAGGATGACAAAGGGATTTCTCCTTCAGGTCACCGCTTTCGGCTGACTGACTTGGACAATTCTATCGAGCAAGAGCCGAACGAAACGATCGCACAGGCAACGAAAGCCGCGGCACCGATCGCGTTCAACGGAGTCCTCAGTTCCAAAACCGACGTTGACTATTTTGGCTTCACCGCAAAGCAGGGACAAACACTCGAAATCCACGTCTGGGCTCGTCGATTGCGATCGGAACTGGATTCCGTGTTGATTCTCTACAACGCGCAGGGTGGCGCCATTGCAAGCAACGACGACAATGGGGGCCCGGACAGTTTCATTCGATTTGCAGTGCCAGCCGACGGGGAATATTTCCTCGAAGTCCGGGATCATTTGAGACGGGGTGGGAATTCGTTCCATTACCGTATCGAAGTGAGTCCGCTGGTTCCCGAACTGCAGTTGGGTGTCAGTGAATTTGCACAATATGTCGAACCCAAAATCGCAATTCCGCAGGGAAATCGGTTTCCACTGTTGATCAACGCCAGTCGGATTGCCTTCGGCGGTATTCTGGATTTTAAGGGCTTGGATTTGCCCGCAGGGGTGACGGTCGAGTCCTTTGGCATGGCCGCAGATCAGGGTGTTGCCCAAGTGATTCTCGCTGCGGCTCCTGATGCGCCGGTTGCGGGTCGGTTTTCACAATTGGTAGGAGTCTTGGTGGATGCGAATAACCCAGCACCTCCGTCAGGCGAGGTTCGCCTGCCGACCGTGCTGGTACGGGGCCAAAACAATATTCCCTTCTGGAGTGAGCCTACCAATTCCATGGCCATGACCGTAACGCAAAAAGTTCCGTTCACGTTACAAATTGTCGAGCCGAAGGTGCCGCTCGTTCAGGGTGGCCAGATGGCGTTGAAAGTCGTGGCGACACGCGAAGGTGAGTTCAAAGGGCCGATCAAGATTGAACTGATTCTCAATCCGAACGGTGTGAATTCCAGTCGCGAAATCTCGATCGCGGAAGGACAGACCGAGGCCTTGATTTCGATGAATGCCGCAGGAAATGCACAAGTTAAAGAACATAAGATTGCCGTGCGGGGTGAAGCAACTGTGGGAAATGGTCCGGTGATGGTTTGTTCTCCTTTTGTCAGTTTGCGGGTTGCTGAGCCTTATGTGAAATTCATTTATGAAGCGGCTGCAGTGGAATTAGGAGCTGAGACTGAATTGGTTGTTAAGATCGAGTCCCCAGTTCCGTTCGAGGGGAATGCCAAGGTTCAGTTGTTAGGACTGCCCAACAAGGTGACCACTGTGCCGGCAGAATTCAATAAGGAATTGAAAGAGCTGATCTTTAAAGTCAAGGCGGAAGCGGACGCCGCCCAAGGGGTTAACAAGAGCTTGTTTTGTCAGGTGATCATTACGGAAAATGGCGAGCCGATCATTCACAATATCGGCACCGGTCAGATTCGCGTCGACAAACCTTTGCCACCCAAGGTTGCTCCCGTGGCACCAGTCGCACAAGCGGTCCCCGTACCGATGCCCGAACCCGCAGTCGCGGCACCGGTCAAACGACTTACGAGGTTGGAACAATTACGATTGGAACAGGAACAACGCGTTAAGGCAGCCAACGGGGCCGCACCAGCGGCCGACGCAAAGCCTGCAAGCGGACAGTGAAACAAAGCCTGCAATCGGACAGTGAAACAAAGCCTGCAAGCAGGCGGTGAAACAAAGCCTGCAAGCAGGCGGTGATACGAAGAGATGTTTTTTTGAGTCTGGTTCTTGAAACGGGGCTCGCTGAAAAGAAGTTAGGATCAAACAGCAATTCGATTGCTGATGATCGATAGCAAACGAGACCAAACTAGCAAAATCAGAATTCTGGGCTTTGCCGCAAGGAAAGAATTCCAGGACCGACAGGTGACGCAGGCTGCGTCAAAGCACACAGGGACAATGATATGCGTCGTACTTTCATGCTCATGATGTCGATTACATTGGCCATGATGGGGGCATTCAGCGCTGCTGCGATGGCCGAGTCTCCATTGGTACAATTGAACGTCTATCCTGCCGATATCAACTTGACGACGTCCAGTGACCGCCAACTGGTGATTGTGCAAGCGGTTCAGGCGGACGGAATTACGCGCGATGTCAGCAAAGAGGCTTCGTTCACGTTGGCCAATCCCGCTCTTTGTCGCCGTGATGGGACCACGCTCTACCCGATCGCCGATGGCCAAACCGAACTCAAGGTCGAATTTGGTGGCAAGATGCTCACGATTCCTGTCAAAGTGGAACGTGCTGCTGAGGCGCGGGCCATCAGTTTTAAGCTGGATGTCATGCCTGTCTGGATGAAGACAGGTTGTAATACGGGAAGCTGTCACGGAGCGGCACGGGGAAAAGACGGATTTCGGCTGTCGCTGTTTGGTTTTGATCCTGATGGAGATTACCTGCGAATTACCCGCGAATTACCTGGACGCCGAATCGATCTTGCCGTTCCTGATGCCAGTTTGCTGATCGAAAAGTCAATTGGTGTCGTACCTCATACAGGGGGCAAGCGATTTGAGCGGGATTCCGAGCTTTGCAAGATCGTGGTCGATTGGATTACCGCTGGCTGTCCTCGTGATCCCGCTGATGTTCCGACATGCATCGGTCTGGAAATTTATCCACGCGATGGTGTGTTGGATGGCGAGGGTGCTAAGCAGGGAGTGACCGCCCGAGCCAAGTACTCGGACGGGACGGATCGCGATGTCACTTCACTTGCTCTCTATCTCTCGAACAATGATACCTCTGCATCCATTTCACAGGACGGAATCATCACCGCAGGGGCCAGGGGCGAGGCCTTCGTGATGGCTCGGTTTGCGACATTCACTGTCGGCTCACATTTCGTCGTTTTGCCCAAGGGCTTGGTCTACGAGGATACGCCGAAGGCCAAGGTGAACTATATTGATGAGCTCGTGAATCTGAAGCTCAAGAAACTGCGGATTGATCCCTCGGGTCGTGCTGCGGACGAAGCCTTTTTGCGTCGTGTTTACGTCGATCTCGTCGGATTGGTTCCCACAGAAGACGAATACAATCGATTCGTATCAAGTGTTGAACCTGACAAGCGCGACAAACTGATCGATGAATTGCTGGGTCGCAAAGAATTCACCGAAGTTTGGGTCAGCAAATGGGCCGAATGGCTGATGATGCGTTCTTCAAATCAGACCAGTACCAAGTCGATCACGCTGTATTACACGTGGCTGAGCGAGCAGATTGCGGGAAACGTGCCGCTGGACCAGATGGTACGCAGCATTCTGGGGGCGAGTGGCGGGACCTTCAAAAATCCCTCCACGAACTTCTATCAGATTGAACCGGATGTGTTGAAGGTCAGTGAGAACGTGGCACAGATCTTCATGGGGATGCGAGTCCAATGTGCTCAGTGTCATAACCATCCTTTCGATCGCTGGACGATGGACGACTATTATTCGTTTTCGGCTTTCTTTAAGCAGGTGGGACGCAAGCAAGCGGAAGATTACCGTGAAACAATTGTTTTCAATGCGGGTGGTGGCGAAGTGAATCATCCCGTCGGCGGACGAGTAATGCCCCCCGTCTTTCTCGGCGGTGGGCCTGCGGATGTTGCGGGAAAAGATCGACGGGAAGTCTTGGCCGACTGGCTTGCTTCGCCTCGCAATCCTTATTTTGCCCAAAACTTCGTCAATCGGATCTGGCACCACTTTTTCGGGATTGGGATTGTGGAACCGGTCGACGATGTTCGAGTCAGTAATCCTCCTTCCAATGATCCATTGCTGATCGAATTGGCCAAGCGATTTACTGAGTCGAACTATGATTTCAAGAGTCTCGTGCGGGATATCTGCCGGTCCGAAGCCTATCAGCGATCGACCGAAAAGAATGTGAGCAATGCCACAGATGAACGAAATTTCGCCTCACAAACGCTGCGTCGTATCAAGGCCGAGTCAATGCTGGATATCATCAGTCAGGTCACTAGCACCCAGGACAAGTTCCCGCTGCTTCCGATCGGGGCTCGAGCGGTACAAATTGCGGACGGTGCAACCAGCACCTACTTCCTGACCACATTTGGACGGGCCACGCGAGAAACGGCTTGTTCCTGTGAGGTCAAAATGGAGCCAACGCTGTCACAAGCCTTGCATCTGCTGAATGGAGACACGTCAAACCAGAAGATTCAGCAGGGGGGAGTGATTGCCGGGTTGCAAGCTCAGAAATTGACTCCCGAGCAGATTTTGGAAAAGCTATACGTTCGCTGTGTGAGTCGCAAACCCGAACAGGAAGAGATTGCTGCGCTCAAGCCGCTTTTTGCTGAAGGAAACGACGTGAAAAGGTCACTGGATGACATCTTCTGGGCGCTACTCAACAGTCGAGAGTTTCTGTTCAATCATTAATTGTGGTCTCTGCAGATTGTGGTCTCTGCAGATTGTGGTCTCTGCAGATTGTGGTCTCTGCAGATTGTGGTCTCTGCAGAGGGATCAACCTTTTGCAGAGTTTCGTTGTCATCAAAAAAAATAGCTTGAATTCTGTTGTTTCCTGAAGAGAGAATTGTCCGTTTGCAATTGCTGCTCGCATCGGTCCTGGTGCTTTAGCCTTGATTGATTCCCGGGTCAAACCGATGGTTTTGGGAGCGGATTGGATCGGATTAGTGGAGTTGATCGTCATGCGTTTCTTCGCGTTCACGCTGTTGGTTTCGAGTCTCATCGGCGGCCTGTTGGTTGCAGAGGAAAAAGCGGCTGCGTCCAAAGAAGAGAAGATCACTTTTGAGCAGCACATCCTGCCAATCTTTCGGGAAAAATGTGGTTCTTGCCACAACGCGAACGATAAAAAAGGTGATTTGGTACTCGACAATTATGGGCTCGCCATGCAAGGGGGTGCTTCGGGCGAGGTGGTGCGGACGGACGGCGATGCGTCGCTCAGCCAGTTGTATTTGGTCGTAGCGCATTTGGCTGAACCGAAGATGCCCCCCCAGCAACCAAAACTTCCGGATGATCAACTGCTGTTGATTCGAAAGTGGATTGAAGGGGGCTCGTTGGAAAATTCCGGGAGTAAGGCCAAGCCCAAAAAGAATCTCGCGGTCGCAAAAGTGACCGTCTCGAATCAGCGTCCCGAGGGTCCACCTCCGATGCCAGAAGGTTTGCCCCTGGATCCGCTGGTGATTTCCAGTCGCGGCAATGGAACCACGGCACTCGCCGTGAATCCCTGGTCCCCATTGGCTGCCGTCGCAGGGCATAAGCAAGTTTTGCTGTATGATACGAGGAGCCGTGAAGTGGCGGGGGTACTTCCGTTTCCAGAAGGAGTTGCTCATATCCTCAAGTTCAGCCGAAATGGACAATGGCTGATGGCGGGGGGAGGCCGCGGGGCTCATTCAGGGAAAGTTGTACTTTGGGAGGTCAAAACGGGGAAGCGTGTGGCCGAAGTGGGGGCCGAATACGATGTGGTTCTGGCGGCAGATATCAGCCCCGATCATACGCAGGTTGCGTTGGGTGGCCCTAAGAAAATCGTTCGTGTTTATGACACCTCAACGGGTGAACTGCTTTACGAAAAGAACAAACATACCGATTGGGTGACTGCGATCGAGTTCAGCCCTGATGGTGTGCTGTTGGCAACGGGCGACCGTAGTAACGGATTGATTGTCTGGGAAGCGTTTACGGGACGGGAATTTTATAATCTGACGGGACATACGGGAGCCATTACGGATGTGAGCTGGTCTCCGGATAGCAATCTGCTCGGTTCTGCGAGTGAAGACACCACAATTCGGTTGTGGGAGATGCAGAATGGGGGCTTGGTGAAGAACTGGGGAGCACACGGGGGTGGTGTCTCTTCGATCGAATTCACTCGTGACAGTCGGATTTGCTCGACCGGTCGTGATAACACCGCAAAACTTTGGGATCTTAACGGTGCCGCAATTCGGGCTTTTGGTGGCCTCGGTGACATTGGGATGGAAGTCGCGTTTGATTCGGAAAACGATGTGATTCTCGCTGGGGATCTGACGGGAATCGTTCATGTCTGGAATGCCAAAGATGCAGTGGTTTTGGGGCAACTCAACACCAATCCCCCGCCGCTGCTCAAGCAAATCGAATTGGCGATGCAGGGATTGACTGCTGCAGAAGTGGTCGCCAATCAAGCGCTGTCCGGTGTGGGGGGATTGACCAAAGCGATTGCCGATCGGAAGGGGGCAGCCGAAGCTGCGGTGAAAGTCGCTGCGGCAACCGTGGTAGCGATGGATGCCGCGACGAAAGAAAAAGTGGCCGCCGATGCCGATTTGGTGGCGAAAACCCAGGGATTACAGACGGCTGAAACCAATCTCACCGCAACTCAGGCGGCACAAACCAAGGCGGCTGTGGAACGAGATACGAGCAACAAGTTGATTGCGGATTTGCGAGGCAAAGCCAAAGTTGCGATAGAAGCGGCGGCGGCGGCCGAAGCAGAAGTCGCATTGGGACTGGCCGCCTATGAGGCGAAACCGGACGATGCCAACTTGAAAGCGGCTTATGCTGCTGCCAGCAAGAAACTGGTGGAAATGCTCAACGCTTTATCGGAAGCGTCAAAATTGACTGCAGCAGCCGTGCAGGAATTGCCTGCCAAAAGTGAAGCGTTCATGACGACCACGGCGTCACTGAATGGAGCCAAAGTGGCTCGGGAAAAGAGCCTTGGGGAAAAAACGATTGCGGAAAAAGTGGCGGTTGACACAGTGGCCAAGTTGAAAGTCGCAACGGAAGGGGCGGTAATTGCGAAAGCCAATGCGGATAAAGCCGTCACAGAAGCGATTGTGACACCAGAACAGCAAAAGCAACTTGCCGATGCGGAAGCAGGAGCCAAGTTGGCAACAGACAAACTGGCAGCAGTGAAAGCTCAACTGGAACGAATGAATGCCGCCAAGGGACGAACATTCCAGACGGCGGATGCTTCCTCAAAATAATGCTGACTTGGATTAAGCAACGTTGCTGGCAGTCATATTGTCGGCGATGTCTGCTGTGGAATGCGCGGGAATTTGCTCTGTGCTTGAGAGAGTTTTCTCGGTTGACCCTGCGGCGACAAGGGGTGGCAATACAAAGATTTCACCATATTCAAAGGGTTGTTCCGCTCGAAAGCCATGATGTCTCAGCAATTCCAAGACGGCCAGAAAGATTCCGACGATCTTGCTGCGGAGATTGCTGCCTTCAAAAAATTCGCTGAAGGGGACTTTTCCCGATTCGCGAACCCTGACACTGATCCGTTCGATGTAAACGGCAATCGGAGTTTCGTCGTAACGGATGCTGGATGTCGACTCGACCACTTTCTTTTGGATCACACGTGACAAGGCGCTGACCAGGTCCCACAGTTCGACTTCCTTGATGGAATCGGCACTGGGATCTTTACCAATCGTGGGTCGATCGTCACTTAATCGCGGATAGCGTTCTTGCCAGGAAGCGGCCTGTTGTTCAAGGGCCAAGGCGGCGTCTTTGTAGCGTTTGTACTCCAGCAGTTGCTGGATCAGCTCTCCGCAGGGGTCCTCTGTCAGTGGGAGTTCCGTGGCGACTTCCTCGTCGGCTCGGGGCAAAACCTGTCGACTTTTGATTTCGATCAGTGAGCTGGCGAGAACAATGAAGTCACCGATCAGATCGAGGTCCAGCAGTTGTAGAACTTCCAGAAACTGCAAAAATTGATGAGTGATCTTGGCAATCGGCAGTTGGACGACATCGACTTCGTTTCTGCGCACAAGATAAAGCAGCAAATCCATGGGACCGCTAAACGAATCAAGTTGTACCCGGTAATCAGACATTCCCCGCCAATTTCCACTGATGTCATTTTTCTGCCGAACGGGAACGGAATCGAACGGTCCGCACGCAAGAGAATCCCGCTGATGATTCCGAGCGATGAACGCTTGAGCATTTTGAATTCGTTCGCTTTTCCCTCTTTATCGACGGTATACGGTTAAAAGGCCCATACAATCGCGATAACCGGAAAAAAATACCTATTGTACCCATGCTTACTCAAGGTGAAGTGCGGCTGATTGAGGTCCGGTGCTCGACTTGAGTCTGATGCTGCGGATTTGCCGCAGATTCGGTCTGAGAATGCCCGTAGATGAGATCGGATTTGGAATTTGATTGGCAAACCTGGGGAACCTCATACTGCACTCGCGTGATTTCGACCGTCCTGATAATTTTGACTTCGAAACTTCTTCCGCCTGATTTTCTAATGGATGCTGTCGAGTGACCGAGCAGAACAACCAGCAACCGAGCTTGAATTCCGATATCCAACCCAGCCGACCCGGCGCAAAATATGATCCGCAGGGATTCTTTTGCATTTGGCATGGGTGCTCATTTGGCAATTGGATGAATCTATTGGCGTGCCGGCCCAGGGTTCATTGGAGTCGGCTGCATAAAGTCGCTTCAATCACAGCTTTAAGTCTGGTGAATTCATTCAGCAATCTTTGTGAGGCCGCAATTTTCGGTCGCAAGATCGCTCGTCAGCAGATCCATCACCCCCCGATTTTCATTTTGGGGCATTGGAGAAGTGGGACCACGTTGCTGCACAATCTGATGACGATGGACTCGCAGTTTACGTACCCGAATTTGTACGAGACGATGTTTCCCGCCAATTTTTTGTTGACACAGAAGATCGTCACAAGTTTGACCAGTTGGCTGGTTCCGAAGACGAGACCGATGGATGACGTGGAATCAGGCTTTCATTTGCCTCAAGAGGATGAGATTGCCCTGCTCTTGATGTCGGGGCTCTCTCCTTACCGGATGCTGGCCTTTCCTTGTCAACCAGAGCAGTACAATCCGTATTTTGAACTGAATCAGTTGCCCGCTGGGCAACGCGAGCGATGGAAAGAGAAATTTCTTTATTTTATGAAGAAGTTGACGATTGAAGAGGACAAGCCGATCGTATTCAAATCGCCAACGCACACGTATCGCATTCCGATCCTGCTGGAAATGTTTCCGGATGCCAAATTCGTCTACATCTACCGTGATCCTTACGCCGTGTTTAGCTCAAGCATGCACCTGCGGCGAACGCTATTTGCCGAGAATGGTCTCTCAAAAGTCGTGATGGATGAAAAAATGAAAGAGGACGCCCTGGCGATGTATTCGTATTGTATTGAGACTTACGAGCGAACCAAGGGGTTGGTCCCAGCGGGAAATTTGCATGAAATCCGGTTTGAAGAGCTTGAGGCCGATCCGATTGGGCAAATGCATCAGGTCTACGAGGGGTTGCAGTTGCAGGGGTGGGAGAATTTGGAACCTGTCATTCAACAGAAACTGCCGGAATTGACTCGCTATCGTAAAAATTCATTTAAGATGGATGGGACCTTGATGCGGCAGGTGTACACTTGCTGGAAGTCCGCATTTGATCGTTATGGTTATCCGAGTCGCCTGCCAGAGACTTCGCCATCGACTTCTTTGCCTGATGCTGTCGGGGCATAAACCTGTTTTCTGTGCCGGATACCGATGCAGTTATCGGCGTCAGGGATGGGAGTTCACGGAAACGTGAGTTGTCAAGAGGGCCCCGATGAGGTCTTTTTGTTTGCTACTGGCGATGTTGCATTTCCCCGGTTCGCCGGTAAGTTAGTCGCCATCGCCACGAATAACAGGGTGCGGCGGGTGATCGCAGGATTTTTGACTTTGCTGGCGAACGCGTTGATTTTGCTGGAAATTGGAATTCTCAAAAGGTTCGAAGCAATCTGTTACGGCGGAATTGCAGTTGTCGTCGGGACTCCTATAATCTTCTGAAAGAATGACTGTTCGGGAATGAATTCAACATCATCAACCACGACAGCCACCTTGAGTGATGTGGATTCGTCCTGGTCGGATTTCGTTATTTCAGTCGGTGGACGTGGAATGAACGCAGTGGCTGCTGCGAGGAGTGACAACGTGACGGACTCGAGCACCCAGTCCAGAACTGGGTTGATTGATCGACTGGGATTAGGCTGGTTTTTTCGCTTGTTGTCATCTTCAATCGGCCAGAAATTTGTCATGGGAGTGACAGGGCTTTTGCTCTGCGGATTTCTTGTCGCTCATCTGGCAGGGAACATGCTTCTTTTTGTGGGTGAGAAATCCTTTAACGAGTATGCTCATGCCCTGCATGCTCAATGGGAGTTACTCGCCATCGCCGAAGCGGGGCTATTATTGCTATTTCTGGCTCACATTTATTTGGCTTTTGCGACCACGATCGGCAACTTGAAGGCACGAACGAACACATACACTCTACGGCAGACCAAGGTTCCCGGTCGGATCATCGGTGCGAACTCGTGGATGTTCATTTCGGGTTCGGTCGTGCTCGGATTTGTGATTCTGCATTTGATTGATCTGAGATTCGCCTTGCGGAGTGGTATCGATTATCTGGTGGAAAGTGATCCCGGAGCCCCGTTTCACAACACGGTTGCGGTTCTCAGTAATCCCCTGAGTCGTGTCATTTATTTCGTAGGCGTGATTGTGTTGGGTGTGCACCTTTCGCACGGTTTTTCGAGTGCATTTCAATCAGTTGGTTTTAACCATCCGAAGTATACTCCGATGATTAAGATTCTTGGCAAAATTTTTGCAGTGGTTATCGCGGTCGGTTTTGCCAGTATCGTTGTGTTTGTTCCTGGGATGTGGAAGTAAATTTCGTTGAGGGTGGCCGCCTGGTAAGTCGGTGATTCCGGCATGGATGGCAGATTGGCGTTGTCGAGAGACTTTCAGCAGGGAAGACCCTGGGATCAAAGATTTGAATTCCGTTTTTGAGTAGGCTGGCGGTGAACAAATTCAGGGGGATTCCTCCGATTCGTGAGCCGGGCATGAACATGGTTGTGAGGAAGAAACATGGTGACTGTAGCTGACACCCCGTTGGATGGACGTTGTCCAGATGGCAACATTGCCAGCCGTTGGGATCAGCGCAAACGCGACTTGAAACTTGTTGCGCCGAACAACAAGCGGAAGTACACAATCATTGTGGTCGGAACCGGTCTGGCGGGGGGCTCTGCAGCCGCTTCCCTGGCAGAACTCGGTTATAACGTGCTCTCGTTCTGCATTCAGGATACTCCTCGAAGAGCCCACAGTATTGCGGCTCAAGGGGGGATCAATGCAGCGAAAAACTATCAAAACGATGGGGATTCCGTCTGGCGGCTATTTTACGACACCGTCAAGGGTGGCGAGTGGCGTGCTCGGGAATCCAACGTTTATCGTCTTGCCAGCGTCAGTACGTCGATTATCGACCAGTGCGTCGCACAGGGTGTCCCTTTTGCTCGTGAATATGGTGGGACACTCGCCAATCGCTCTTTCGGCGGTGCACAAGTTTCTCGTACATTTTATTGTGGTGGGCAAACAGGACAACAACTGTTGCTAGGTGCGTATCAGGCAATGATGCGTCAAGTTTACGAAGGTGGAATTAAGGTCTTTAACCGCCGAGAAATGCTGGATCTGGTCATTGTTGACGGGATTGCACGGGGAATTGTGACCCGTAATTTGGTGAGCGGCAAGTTTGAAACCTTCGCCGCAGATGCGGTGGTTCTGTGTACGGGTGGTTATGGCAATGCTTACTACCTTTCGACAATGGCGAAAACCTGCAATGTGACGGCGGCTTGGCGATGTCACAAGCGGGGAGCCTACTTTGCGAATCCTTGTTTCACTCAGATTCATCCTACGTGTATTCCCGTCAGTGGTGATCATCAGTCAAAACTGACTCTCATGAGTGAAAGTCTGCGGAATGATGGCCGGGTCTGGGTTCCCAAAAACAAGGGAGAAACTCGTTCACCCGATCAAATTCCCGACGCCGATCGCGATTACTATCTCGAACGTCGATATCCCTCTTACGGGAACTTGGCACCGCGCGATGTCTCTTCACGAGCGGCGAAAGAACGATGTGATGCCGGCTATGGCGTCGGCTCTTCTGGGATGTCGGTGTATCTTGATTTCTCGAAAGCGATTCGTGAAGATGGCGAGTCGGTGATTCGGGAAAAATACGGTAACCTGTTTCATATGTACGAACGGATTACCGCTGAAAATCCTTATAAAGTGCCGATGCGGATTTACCCAGCTGTCCACTACACGATGGGTGGTCTCTGGGTTGATTACAATTTGCAAAGTAACCTTCCTGGTTTGTATGTTTTGGGTGAAGCGAACTTCTCTGACCATGGGGCCAATCGGCTGGGTGCAAGTGCCTTGATGCAAGGTTTAGCCGACGGCTATTTTGTGATACCCTATACGGTAGGAGATCACATTGCGACACGGAAAGTGACGCCAGTCTCGACGGATCGTCCCGAATTCCACGCCGCGCTTGATGCCGCAAAATCTCGTGTTTCCGCAATTTTAAATGTGAATGGAACGCACAGCACCGAATATTTCCATCGCGCCCTGGGGAAGATCATGTGGGATCATGTCGGGATGGCACGTAATGAAAAAGGTTTGTTACAGGCAATTTCCGAAATCCAATCGCTGCGCGAGCAATTCTGGCAGGATGTGAAAGTGCTGGGGAGTGGCGAAACACTGAACCAGAATCTCGAACATGCTGGTCGTGTTGCTGACTTTCTGGAGTTTGGAGAATTGCTGGCGCGGGACGCATTACATCGTGATGAATCCTGTGGTGGCCACTTCCGTGAAGAGCATCAGACGGAAGACGGGGAATGTGAGCGAAATGATGCCGATTTCAGTTATGTTTCTGCTTGGGAACATCAAGGTGTTGGCGCCGAATCGATTTTGCATCAGGAACCGCTTAAATTCGTTGAGGCGCCGCTCGGTATCCGCAGTTACAAGTAATTTTCCTTTGGTTTGTGTCGCAACAGTGATCTGACGCAAAGAGGACGTTTTTCCGCGTTTTTTGACTCGCGTCCGTTAATTTGGGCCGCGCGGGGTATTTTTAATTATGAATCACGCATCATCCACGAATCTCAATCTGACCCTGAAAATCTGGCGACAGGCGGGACCACAGCAGGTTGGAGGCCTGAAAACCTATGAGGTTGAGGGGATATCAACCGACATGTCCTTCCTGGAAATGCTTGATGTCTTGAACCAGCAATTGATTGCGAAAGGTGAAGAACCAGTCGCTTTCGATCATGATTGTCGGGAAGGGATTTGTGGTACGTGTGGCGTGGTGATTAACGGGCAGGCCCATGGTCCTGATCGTGGGACAACAACGTGCCAACTGCACATGCGACGATTCCAGAATGGAGACACAATTGTCATCGAGCCATGGTTGGCCAAGGCCTTTCCGATCGTTCGCGACCTGGTTGTGGATCGCTCTGCATTTGACCGGATTATTCAGTCAGGGGGCTATGTTTCGGTCAATACTGGCAACGCTCCGGAAGCGAATACGACATTGGTTCCCCACCATGTGCAACAGGATGCCATGAGAGCTGCCGCATGTATTGGATGCGGTGCTTGTGTCGCTTCATGCAAGAACGCTTCCGCGATGTTGTTTGTGTCGGCCAAGGTATCGCATCTCGCCAGTATTCCCCAAGGGCAATCCGAACGGAGCCGACGCGTGTTGAACATGGTGGCAACCATGGATGCTGAGCATTTCGGTAACTGCACGAACACGGGCGAATGTGAAGCCGCCTGCCCGGCGAAAATCGAATTAACAAACATCGCCAAGTTGAACCGTGAATACATGACGGCGCTCATGTATTCTAAGGAATAGGCCAAGGACTAGGCCGATCTTGAATCGGTATCCGATTGCTTTCATGACGGATTTGATTCGCTTAGAAGTCGACCTTGAGCGTTTCTCGGCTGTACATGGGCAGGTGTCGATAGTAGACCTCGAGCGTCATGATTGACAGGCAGGTCATGTATAATCGTCCTCCTGCACCGCCATGAGGGTCTGCGACGTCCCAGCTCCCCGCTAAATGTCCGTCCGTGAGGGGATGCTGGGTCCGAATGAGCTGATCTCGCATGACTTCATTCCAACGATTCCATTCTTCGCCACCCCAGTGATGCATGACCTGCGTCGCATAGTAGTTGTAGTACATGTTGTTGGGCATTGGCTTGAGTTTATCGAGATACTGCACTCCCTCGGCGAGTTTCTTGTTCTTGCGGTCCCATCCCAGATACATTCGGCATAACAATCCGACGGCGGTCATGGTTGGTGTCGAAGGGGGCTTGTCGGCGGCCGGATCATACACGTACTGAGATCCTCCTGCCGTTTCTGCCTTTCTCAAAAATAAGTCCGCTCCTTTGAAGACCTGTGACGGCAAGCGAAGTTTGGCGTTGTAGCCACTTTTCAGGGCCATCACCTGCCACCCAACAACGGACATATCACCCGGTTCACCCGGACGGTAACGCCAGCCTCCATCCGCTTGATTTTGCGCTTTGACGATGAAGTCAATCGCCCCCTCAGCCCCCTTTTTGACTCGAGGATCCTTGGTCATTGCGGCGCACTCGCAGAGGGCAATCGCGCAAAGCCCCTGAACGTACATCCCTTCATTGGCGATCACTTTGCCTCGCAGGTCGAGTCCTGTAGGGGTCGGTTTGCCTGATCTGAGCAGAAAGTCGACCGCCCGTTTGACGTTTCGCTGATAATCCCCCTTGTGAGAGGTGTGCCCCCCTCCCAGGAACGCCAGCAGTGCCATCCCCGTCGCACCCGTTGGGCACGAGACAAAACTGCCATCCTGCGAGCACTGGCCTTTGCATTCGAGATGTTTTGAATGGGCAAAACTCCAGCTTCCATCTGGGAGCTGATGGTTGGATAACCATTTCATTCCGGACGCAACGGCGGCTTCACTGGCCGAATTTCCGCCGAACTTGGTGAGCATCGCCTTTTTGGTCTGAGCCGTCATGCGCCCGGCGGTTTCGTTTGCGATTTTCAGGTCAGCTAAGCCTGGGATATTGCTGGAATCCGATTCGATCTGGGCAAGGGTGTCACTGATATTCAGATCAATCGGCCCGGTGTTATCAAACGGAAGATTTGCCGTCGATTCCTGTGAGACAATGCTTTGCGGTGTTTTTTCTTGCAGATCGTCTGGTTGTAAGAGCGATTGCTCGACGATGGGATCGGTGTTTCCCTCACGGTCTGTGACGGTGGTGAAGATATCCTCAATCAGTTGCGGGCTTTTCAGGACAATCATGGCACAGAGCCCAAGTGCAATCAGGTGCAGTATCAGGCTGCTCAGAATCACCACGGGCAAGGTTTTCCAGTCGAGAGATCGCTGGGGGCGAAGCACCGACCCAGATCGGAGCTCTGCGACGGCGATGATCGTGGCCGAGCGATTCGCTCGTAATGACGAGGAATTCGGTACGGGGAGTGGTGGCGGTGATGAGTCGATACGTTCGGTACTCATGTGAGACTCACGCATGTCCGGCAATGAACCCGGCAATGAACAACGGAAAGACAGAAAGTGTGGGCGATTGAAAGAGGAGCCCGGAATTTTTTACAGCAGGATTGAGAGAAAAACGAGTTTTAAACGATATTTTTTGTCGAGGTTCGCATTCCTGAGTGAAGTGCTTCCGAAAGCAATGATCTGCGATCCAATCCCCACGGGAGATTGTTTCAGGATCATGAGAAAATGGAGTCGGAAACGAGCGATTTATTGTTTCGGAATTTTGATTTCCTTGAGTTTATCGTAGTTGGGGTTCCGATAGACCTCGACGAACTTCATCCCAAACCCATGATCTAGTTCAAATTGTGCTCGCCGAGCCCAGGGGGTCCGTGCATGGTTTTTCACAACCGCTTCGAGTTCATTTCGGGCTGTGTCGTTCTGTTTTTTCAATTCGTCAAAGTCAACGCGGGTTTGCATGATCTGTTCTTTATCGGGTTCAAGCAAATCCTTGGTTCGATGGATATCCCAGCTGTTGTTATTCGGATCATTGGGAAGAGGCCGTTGTTTTCGATGCTTATCGAGCGACAGCAGCAACTGAAACAGTCGCACACGAAAGGCGAGGCATTGTGCGTGCATCAGGTCATAGTTCGCGCGCCACCGCTGCGAGGTCTCTTTGTCTCGTTGTTTTTTTACCGAGTCCAATACGCGAACTTGGTCATTGAGCATCCCCATGGCTCGCAGTGCACGTTTGAATGTCCGTTCACCCTGCTCATCAAAAATTGCGGGTTCGACACTGTACCAATGTTCCTGCATGTTGAGCTCTTGATCCTTGTGGGGATTGAGCGAGGCGACCACCTGCCATTGTGCTTCACGAAATTTGTGTTCTTGTCGGTCTTTGACATAGGCCTGTCGCGAGCTGAGATCGGGCAAGTATTCGCGCATATCCAGCAAGTCGAATTTTCGCTGTTCGTTGGTTCCTGCTCCAGAGAGATTGTCTTCGTTTCCCGGCAACATGAAGAAGATGCCGCCGGTCTGTTTGGCAATCCGCACCTGCTCATAGGGGCCAAATCCGCTGGAAAAGACATCCCAACGGCTATGCAGCCCATCGAATTGAAGACATTCGGGCTCGGGGGTTTCCGGGCCACGATTAATTTGAATCCAATGGGGCAATTTGTATTTGGGATCGATCCAGCGAACGTGGGCGTAGGGATACCCAAATACCGAATAATGCCCCAGCACATAAACCGGAGACTTCATTCGTTTGCAGGATTCAATCGTCTCTTCGATGTTTTTCCCATCGTCGCCGGATTCGTCTGAGACCACGATCAAGACGAGTTTTCGGCGCTGACTGCGAGCGGCGTCTCGGTATTTATTGATCGCCAGCTGGATTGCAGAACACGTGTTTTCGATTCCGCTTTCATCGATCTGAATTTTGTCGATCGCTTTTTTAATTTCATCAACGTTGGCGGTCGGTTTGGCCGTGTGTTCGTTCACGTTTTCGCCAAAGCTCATGATGGACGTGAGCAGGATTTCGTCGGAAATCTTGAGCTTCGCATCGTTCTTTTGGACAATTCCCAGTTCTTCATAGACCTTATAAAACCGCTCGCGGATCTCTTTTTGATCGTCCTTCATGCTTTCGGATTCGTCAAACAGCCAGACGACCAGGATTTTCTGCTCACGCATCAATCGGACCAGCTCTTGCGTCATTTGGCCGAGTGCAGCACCGTAGCCTTCAACAACGCGTCCAATATCACCAGTCACCTGTCCCGAGCCCAGATCCTGCGAGATGGTCTTGAGCCCGGGGAGATTGATGTTGCTGATGTTGACCTTCACCGTCGGTTCCTGCAGGCTGGTTGCTTCTTCCAGTTTCTGCTGTGCCACGACGGGTCCTCCGGTTCCCCCCGTGGAAATTCCGCTAGTGGCCATGGCCCCAGCAACATAGTTCATGGTCTCGGCCGCTTCGGTCGATTGCTCGACCTCTTCATTAAATTCTTCCTGAAGGCGTTCTTCCGTAAACACCGAATCGACCATCAGCTGTAATTGATCCAGCGGGCCCTGAAAAACGATCAAAGAGAGTCCAACAAGGACGAGGGCGTGGATGGCAAACGAAACCGCCAGACTCGATAGGCTCGAGCGCGAGAAAAAGCGGAAAGGGGGGCGATCAGATATCGCGTCGCTGTGGATCGGCATTGACCTGCTTCTTCACTTTTTTCTTGGTGACAGGATCTTCAACTTCGATGATTTTCGGTCCCGCCTTTTGATTTCCCCCACCCATCGATGGATTGGGATCGTAATGCGATTCTTTCCATTCCCAGCCCATGGGGACCCCTTTTTCGCGTTCAGCGAGCAGTGACCAAGGGGTTCGTGGGTGGTCGTCGATGACGTGACTGAGATAATCGTTGGCTTTGGCCGCCATTTTCTTGGTCGTGGCCCCCGAGGTGATTTCTTTGGACGGGACGAGAATCCACTGATTATTGCCCGGCTTCTCGAATTTTTTCGGATTAGCTTTCATTTCGGCGAGCATCGTGTTGTATCCAAATGCCCGGACTCGCAAGGCAAGGGTCCGTCCCATCGCGAGATCGTAACTGGCTTTCCACCGGGCTTCTTTGATTTTTGGGCGATCTTTTTCACCTTGTTCCAGCAGCCTGAGCAGGCTATCCAGGCTGAGATCGAGATCGGCAATCGGTTTTTGAGCCTCGGTCAATTCCTGTCGCAAGACCGTGTCATTATCAGATCGGAAATCAAGTCGGGGCATCGAGATGCTCAGCACTTTACGCCGCTGCGTTTCGCTGACGACAGCAGCACAGGCTTGAACCAGCGATGCCTTCGACTTATTTTGCCGGAGATCGTGTTCAAGGACCGGAATCGGACGGTAATCAGGGGCATAATTCCGCATGACTGCGGGGTCGAACCGATGCTGGCCCCGTCCGTTATCCGCAATGAAATAAAGCCCGTTTGTTTCGGCGCACAATCGCGTTAATCCATACGGCCCGAACCCCGATGACATATCGTCTAAATCGTAACTGGTGGTTCCCCAGAAACCGATTCGCACCAGTTCAGGGTAAAAGGATTCGGGGCCCTTCTGCATGACACCGATCACGGTTTCGCCATTCTCCATTTCAAAGGGTGCCTCGACGGTCTGTCGACCAAACGGTGCGGAATCGCCTACACAGTAGCATCGCATCTGATACTTTTTGCAGGTGACAATCGCCTGTTCGAGACTGAGAGGATCTGAACCCGCTTCATCCGTCACGACAATGATCATCACGCGATGATCTTTGTCGGTTTGAGATTTGAACTTGTTGGCAACTTGATTGACGGCTTGGAAGGTGTTTTCGTCACCCGAGGATTCGGATTTGATTTTGCGGACCGTTTTAACGAGATCACTGGCATCATCCAGTGGTTTCTCCGTTACGATCGTACATTTTTCACCGAATACCGCCACAGCACTCCGCAAGGCCTTGTCGGAGCCAACGTTCAGTTGGGTGAGTTGTTTGTAAACGTTTTCGACCCGGTCCGCGATCTGCGCACGACGATTCGAGAGTGATGGCGAGACATCAAACAACCAAACAACAAGGGTCTTTTTTTCCCGTAACGAGTTCGCAATTTCCCAAGCGATCCGATCAACGGCCCCTTCGACTCCCCCGGCATGCTCGGTCGTACCCGAGGTGGCGACCGAGGCCAAAACATCGGATTTTGCGGGTTGAGGAAGTTCGTCTACGATCGGCGTTGGGACATCGAGATTCGAGTCGACGCTTTTTTCGATTTCGGTTTGGGAATCTTTCGAGAGAACCGTTGCCGCCTCTTGTGAAGCAGTGAATGTATTGATGTCGCTGTCATTGCCGATCTGATCTGTCATTGCCGTATCAAATTTATGCTGCATCGGATCGTCCTCTTGATCGAGAACGGTGGTAATGAGAGCCGATGGGTCCAGTTTTTCCGCAAATTTGATGAAGGCCAGCGAGGCCAGGATCAGAGCGTGCATCCCCATACTGATCACGCACGCTACCAGCAAGGTGCGCGGGATACGGCTGGTCTCGATCTCCATTTCGAAGACTTCGGGTTGCGATGCATTCGTGCTCACGACCGGCTCCTCCCAAAAACGCTGACTGTAAAGCTCTGGATACTTCAACTTTCCATGACCGTCGAATCAGTTTACCGCCTCATCAGTGAACCGGCAATTCCCACAATTCCCATCCAATACGATCCAAAATGAAAATTCTTCTACCTCAATCTAACCCCACTGACCGAAAAAACCTTCGTTTTTAAGCCCGATAAGGAACGATCAACCGGTTTTTATGGACCAAAGTCGACTTTGTCCCCACAAATGGCTGGCGGAAAATCGAATAAAGCGGGAGGATCCCAATTCGATCCGTCGATACCGAGGTAAGTCAATGATTTTTCGAGGTAGGGACGGGAGAGGTGATGTATACGTAAGTTCTTTTATATCAATTGTTTGTGATTTTTGTTGTGGTGTTTTTTTCCTCGAAGTCACTCGACTTCGCGAATGTGAATTTGGGGCGGATGGCGGGTACTCGCCTGTTAAACCTTGACGGTGGGCGAAGCTTTGCCTAAATTGCTCGTACGAGTGAATGTTTGTTGATCCGTTTCACGAAGTGAAAAGTGAAAGATCAGCGATTCCAAATGAATCCTCCCCAGATACCTGCCCTGCTTCCCGCCTGAAATAAATTGCTGCCTGCCCGAATTTAATGCCCGCCCACAGTCGACTTGAATACCTGCTGATTGATGGAATGGATGGCCTGAGATTTTGATTTATCTGAATCTTTTGTGGTTGTTCGTGTTCGGAGGGGTGCCGTTGTTGACGCTGAGTCCTGAGGATCCGCAGCCAAAACAAGGTCTGTAGTAATTTTAGACAATACGTTGATGACGGAAAAAACGGGTTTAACGAGTTTGGTTGAGTAGGCCAAGCGTTAGTGTGTCGTTCTTCACGAACTCAAAAACATGATGCAAACAGCACAACTTGCGAGCGGACCAAGATTGCTTGATGCTCAAGAGTTTCAAATTGCACGTGATGCTCAAATGAATCACGGATCCTTGGATAAGGTTGCCGTGACACTTGGTTTTTCGAGTGAGGAGAGTGCTGTTAAGGCACTGGCCGCAACCTTGGGGTTGGATTTTGTGGATTTGTCGACAATTGAGCCGGATTTATCGGTTCTGGATAAATTCCCGGTAAAGTTGATTCATCGCTACGGGGTCTTCCCCATTCGCCGATCCGAGGGATCACTGGTTGTCGTGACCGGGAATCCATTTGATCTGCATGCGCTGGATGCAGTGAGTGCGGCGGCTGGCTGCAGCGTAATTCCGATGGTCGCACTTCCATGGGAAGTTGCCAAATTGGTGAAATCTCATCTCGGGGTTGGTGCCGAGACCATTGATGGGTTAATCGCGAATTCCGAAGCCGATAACGACGGGGTCGAGGTTCTCGACGAACTGGAATGGGATCGGTCTGAAGCATCGCAAATGGCGCAACAGGCTTCTGTTGTTCATCTTGTGAATGAGATCCTTTGCGAAGCGGTCGAGGCCCGCGCCAGCGACATCCACCTCGAATCACAGGCTGCCGGTGTGAAGATTCGTTACCGAATTGATGGCGTTCTGCAAACACAGCCGATGCCTCCAGAAATCAACCGATTTCAGGCGGCCATTATCAGTCGCCTGAAGATCATGGCGAAGATGAACATTGCTGAGAAACGGATTCCTCAGGATGGCCGTATCAAACTGAAAGTCTCGCGCCGGGAAGTGGATATCCGCGTCTCAGTGATTCCGATGCTGCATGGCGAAAGCATCGTGATGCGTGTTCTCGACAAGGATGCGATGCAATTTTCGTTGCGCGGCATTGGGATGGATCAGGATATCTACGAGCGATTCAATCGTGTGATTCGATTGCCGCACGGGATTGTTCTGGTAACGGGGCCGACCGGTTCCGGCAAAACGACGACGCTTTACAGTGCGCTGGCTGAGATTAAAGACGAAGAAACCAAGATCATTACCACCGAAGACCCCATTGAATATCAGTTGGATGGGATCAATCAGATTCAGGTGCATGCAAAGGTGGGGATGACCTTTGCCGCGAGTTTGCGAGCGATCTTGCGACATGACCCGGATGTGGTTCTGGTCGGTGAAATTCGTGATCAAGAGACTGCCGAAAATGCAATCCAGGCTTCGCTGACAGGGCATCTGGTTTTCAGCACGTTGCATACGAACGATGCGGCGGGCGCTTTCATGCGGCTGGTGGACATGGGTGTGGAACCCTTCCTGGTCAGCAGCACGATTGAAGGGGTCATGGCGCAGCGGCTGGTGCGGACACTCTGCAAAGCCTGCTGTGCCCCTTATGAGCCTCACGCCGAAGAAATTCCTGCCGACTTCCCGATGGACGAGGTTCGCGCCAGTGGTGCCCCGCTTTATCGGAATGTCGGCTGTCGTGCCTGCCGTGGTACAGGGTACTCGGGTCGAGTCGGACTTTACGAGTTTCTTGAGGCCAACGACGAGTTACGTCAACTGGTTTCCGAACGGCTTCCCTCGAATGTGATCAAGCGAGCGGGGATTAAGGCTGGCATGCGCACATTGCGGCAGGATGGCTGGCTCAGGGTCCAGCGCGGTCAGACGACATTGGCAGAAGTTTTACGAGTCACAAAAGCGGATTGACGAATTTGTTTTATTGAGTGGGTTTTTGATGCCGGATTTTTCTTATCAAGCGCGGAACGCAACGGGAAAAGATCTCTCGGGCGTAATCACAGCTGCCAGCAAGCGAGATGTCTTCTCGTTGCTGAAAGAGCGTGGTTTATTTCCTGTGCGCGTTGATGAAACCAAAGGCCCAATTCAGTTCTGGCCGAAGAAAAAACGGATCAAGGCCGAGTTGCTGGCAAACAATTTGACGCAACTGGCGGACTTGCTGCAAAATGGCGTTTCGTTGATGGCGGCCTTGGATGTTCTGGTCGAGCAAGCAGCACAACCGATCCTGGCAGAAGTCCTGGCGGATGTGCGAGACAAAGTGGCCGAGGGGGTTCCCTTTGATCAAGCGCTGGCTCGACACCCGGAAATCTTCGGCGAGCTGGCCATCAGCATGGTTCGCGCGGGATCTGAAGGGGCCTTCCTGGAAGATGCGTTGAAGCGAACTGCCGATTTTCTGGAAATGCAGGAAGAAATGAAGGGGCAAGTCGTGGGTGCCATGGCTTATCCCGCATTTCTCGCGGTCGCTGGAACCGTGGTGACGGTGGTCTTGATCGTCTTTTTTGTCCCCAAGTTTGCGGAGTTGTTCTCTCAACTGGAAAAAGCGGGGGGATTACCCGGACCGACAATCGCGCTCTTATGGATCAGTGATTTTCTGGGAAATTATGGCTTGATCCTGGCCGCAGGACTTTTCGGTCTGTTCGTCTGGTTACGAAAACGACTGCAAACGGATGCTGCCCGATTGATGATCGATCGATACAAAATCCAGCTTCCTGCCATTGGTCCGATCTTTCTTTCGACAGCCCTGTCACGGTTTTGCCGCGTATTGGGGACACTCTTACGAAATGGGGTTCCTCTGCTGCGAGCACTGGAAATCAGCAGTGACGCCACGGGGAATCGAGTGCTGGCTCAGGCGATTCATGGTTCGGCGAAGAATATTTCGTCGGGAGAAACCTTATCGCGACCGTTAAGGGAATGTGGACTCTTCCCCAAACCAATTATGGCGATGATCAGCATTGCTGAGGAATCGAACAATCTGGAAAAGGTCTTGATCAACGTCGCGGATGGAATCGATCGACGCATCGGACGTCAATTAAACATCATGGTGCGTCTGCTCGAACCAACGATGCTCTTGATCATGGGGGCCGTCGTGCTGTTTGTGCTAACGGCGTTATTGCTCCCTGTTTTTGAAATGAGTGCCACGATGGGATAGTGAACATACGAGAGATGACTTGCGGGCAAACGGGCACGTAAGAGGGAAACCCAGGAACGTTTCTGGTCAGGAAATGGCCTGCGACACACGGATGGACCAGGCAACAAAGTCGATTTAGAGATAGAGGATGAATTCATGAAAACTCAACGAACTTTTCAACGGCAGCGGAGTGGTTTTACCCTGGTGGAAATGCTGGTCGTACTGGCGATTCTCGTACTATTGATTTCCATGGTGGGGCCACGCATTCTGGGAAGTAAACAAAAGGCGGACATCAATGGTGCGAAGACTCAGATCGGGATGCTGATGTCGAGTCTCGAACATTATGTCGTTGACATGCGTGAGTACCCGGATACCGAGATTGGCTTGTCGGCATTACTGGAAGATCCTTCCCAAGACGAAGAAACAAAATCGAGTTGGGACGGTCCGTACCTCAAAAAATCCCAGATTCCCAAGGATCCTTGGGGACATGATTATCAGTATCAGTTTCCCGGCACCCACAATAAACGCAAAGAACCAGAAATCTGGTCCTTTGGTCCGGACGGCCAGGAAAATACCGATGATGATATTGTGAGCTGGGACGGCGAAAAGAAGGAAGGTGCTTGAAAATGAAGTGCTTGAACACAAAGTTTGTCCACAACGCTGATCATCCGCGCCGCGGTCACTCCATGATGGAGATGGTCGTTGTGATGTCTGTACTGGCCGGGATGGCAGCAATTTCCTGGCCGATGTTGAAGTCGCCCATGAACAAAATGCGACTGCAAGCCGCGGCACAGGAAGTTTCTTCAGCGATGGCGAAAGCACGATTGAAGGCGATGCAGTCTGGCGAGGCCCAATTGTTTCGTATCCAATTACACACGGGAAAATTTCAGGTTTTGCCGTTGTCTGAAGACGATGCAAGCGATATGGAGCAATTGGAATCTGCGGCACAAACGGGGATGGAACTGGTCCAGGGGGGGGCTGTTGAACACTCACCCCTCAATGAACAGTCAGATCGATTGAGTGAAGAAAAAGAGCTTCCCGAGGGGATCTGTTTTGAAGTTCCGATGGACGAAGAGTTCACCGATTCTGGGGACTCGGTCGCGTCAGATGACGACGAAGAATGGACTGATTTTGCTGTTTTCTATCCTGACGGGGCGACAACCACGGCCGTTGTCGGACTGCATGGCGAACCGGACCTGCATCTGGATGTGAAACTCAGCGGACTGACGGGGATTGCAAAAATTGGAGAGACCCGTCGCCAGGAATTGCGATGATGGTTCTTTCGCGCCGCGGTTTCTCTCTGATGGAGGTTCTGTTGGCAACCAGTATTTTGCTGGCCAGTTCGATTGCCTTGATTGAACTGGCCACGATTGGCAGAAAGCAGGCGAATTCCGCCTACGATCTCAATCAGGCTCAATTGCTGTGTCAGGCCAAGCTGGATGAGATCGTCGCAGGGGTTGTGTCGCTCAAGGGGGTTGAATCACAGGAATTGGATGACGACCCGGAATGGCGGTATTCGGTGGAACTCAGGCCACTCCCCATGCAGGAACTGGTTGCGGTGGTTGTGACCGTTTTTCAGGATCCAGAAACCTCTCGTCGTCCGGTCCAGTTTTCGCTGGTTCGCTGGTTAATAGACACCACTTCAACTCCCGCAGGGAATGGGACTCGATCAACCGCTTCCAATCCAGCACAGGGGGGGCGAGCACAGGGGGGTGAAGCACGGGGAGCATCCCCTGCTACGCGAACCGGTGAGTCGAACCTCAACCAATCCGCGCGAAATCCTGGGGGGGTATCGATTCCATGAAATCGAATCGGCCACCAAGGATTTCTGTGCGTTTGCAGTACTTCGCCGGATTCACGCTGCTCGAGGTGTTGCTAACGTCATTGCTTGCATCCGTGGTCATGCTCGCTCTGTGGAGTCTTTCCGACATTTATCTCAGAATGTTCGCATCGGGGCGAAAGAAGGTTGAAGAAACGCAAATTGTGCGGGGGCTGACGAGTTTACTCGCCAAGGATTTGTCGCAGGTGACACAGCTTGCCGATTTCGATCCGAATTCCTCTCCCGTTCCCGGTAATTTTTCCGCCGCGATGCCGACTCCCAATCCGGCTCAGGTTGGTTTGCGTGGACCGTCCGCTGGCAACCAGTCACCCCCTTTTTCCTCGGGTTCAAATCTTGCTGTCAATGACCGTTTTGGCTCTGGAACCATTCCCGTTGCGCAGTCGATGGTTCCCCGTGGGACGCAATCCCCTGAAACGCTCACCCCCCGTTTTGGATTATTTGGGACGAAACAGGCGTTGCGATTGATCGTGCTGCAGACGGATCCACGCACGACACGGGAACCTCTGGAGCTTGCGGATTTTGTCCCGCAACCGGGGCAAGCTCGGACTCCCGTCGCCACAGAATTACGCACGATCGAGTACACGTTCTTGAGACAGCACGATTCAACCATCGTGGAACAACAGCATCCGGGGGGATTTGTCCGCCGCGAATGGGCGTGGGAAACCTGGGCAGGAAACCGATTGGCGACTCGAGTGGCTGCCGCGTCAGGGGCATCAACCAGTCTGTTACCTGGGGATTTCCCAGAGTGGACTGCTGCCGACGACCTTTCGTTAAAAAGTGGCAGAGATTTGTTTCATGTTCCTCAGATCTCGGCGATCGAATTTCGTTACTATGACGGCCAGAAGTGGGAAGAAGAATGGGATAGTTGGGAACGCAGAAAACTTCCGCTGCTGGTCGAACTGTTATTCCGCATCAAAACCATCAAAAGCGAATCTCCCTCGCAGACTGATGGCGAAGCGATTGATGATTCTGAGGACTCACTGTCTTTGGCCCAAGAAAACTCGACTGGCCGATCAACGTCTGCGGGCAGGGTCTATCGGCGATTGGTTCATTTGCCGTTTGCGGATCGTCAAACCGAGTCAGGGAATTTCGATCAAATTCCACGTATCGTCGGGGTTGCGGATTCCCAATCGCCCGCTCCAGAGCGAAGGGGGCGTCAGCCATGATTGCTTTTCGAATACCACGCCGCAACCGCAGCAGACCGCCCAATCCCCGTGGAATTGTGCTGATTATCGTCATGGTGGTCGTGGTGATGATCAGTCTGGCGGGTTTTGGCTTTGTGGCATCGATGTCGAATGCGAATAAAGTTGTTCATTTGCGTGGTGAACAATTGCAGATGGAACACGCCATTCTTTCTGCTGAAGAATTTTTGAAGCTGTATCTCTCCCGACCACCGTCGACATCCGAATCGACTTCGGCTTCGATCGCTGCTGGGGAAGAACAATGGATGCGCGGAATTGTGGTCGCCGATGAAGGGGTCCCGCATGGTCGGGTCCGTTTTACGGTGATGGCACCCCGGTATCACGAGTCCTCCTCGTCGACTTCGTCGACATGGCGGTATGGACTTCAGCGGGAATCCGGGCGACTGGACCTGAGAACGGTTCTTGAGTGGGAGTCTCGTTTCGCCGGAGCCGGCCAAAACGCCTTACTTGCCCTGCCTGGCATGACCACCTCGATCGCAGATGCGATTCTCGACTGGATGGATGCGGACCGGATTCCTCGACCAGCGGGGGCCGAGGACGACTATTATGCCACCTTGAACCCACCATACGCCCCGCGAAATGGCATTCCCGATTCGCTCGAGGAACTGCTGTTGATCAAGGGAGTCACTCGTTCGTTATTGTTTGGCGATGATACCAATCAGAATCATCATCTGGACTTGGACGAGACTTCTCTCTCTTCAACACCAGAATTTGAAAACAGGGAGGTTGATGGTGAGCAATTCTCGCCTTGGGCCGAACTGTTGACGATTTTTGGTGGCGAGCGGAATCAGACTCGTCAAGGAGAAGTCAGAATTGATCTCAATCAGCCGAATCTCAGCCAATTGCATTCCGAACTGGTTCGGAGCTTTGATTTGCAACTCGCAAATTATGTGATCCTCTGCCGGCAATATATTCCGAATGCGGGGAGCGGTCCGAGTGCCGATCTGGCGAGCCTGAAGGTGAACTTTGCCAGCCCCTCCCGGTACTTGTTCCGATCGCCGCTCGACGTTTTGCAGTCATTGGTCTCAATTCCCGTCGCCAAGGGTGCTCCGCGCGTGATTGGCAGTCCTGTTCCGGTAGAGCGAAAACAACTGGATGTTTTCCTGGCGAAATTCTGCGATCGTGTCACGATCTCGAATCGTCCGATTCTCCGCGGGCAGATCAATCTGAACTTGGCTCCCCCCGAAGTGCTGCGAGCGATTCCGGGTTTTGACAAGGGGCTTGTTGACCAAATTGTGGCGGCAAGAAGCTCAACCTCGAAGCGGGAACTGTCCAATCCTGATCATTCGCATGACGAACATCCCTGCTGGCTGTTGACCGAAGGTCTCGTCAGCCTTATGAAGATGAAAGAACTGTTTCCGTACCTGACGGTCGGAGGGGATGTTTATCGCGGACAGATTATCGCGTTTTCCGAAACATCGCGACTTTCTCAGCGGGTCGAGATGGTGTTGGATGCCAGTCGGAGACCGGTACGGCGGCTGTTCTGGAAGGATTTGCAGATTTTAGGACGAGGTTATCCGTGGGATGTTTTGGATACTCCAGGAGGAGTTTCGACCACCCAGCCGTATGGAGCATTCGATGCAACGCCTGCTGGCAATTGACTGCGACCCGCGTGAACTCTGCCTGGTCCTGGGGACCGCTGTTGGCGAGCGAATCACGCTGGAAGCGACTGAGACGATATCCTTCGTCCGTGGCGCTGACGACCCTCCCCTGACGGCAGAGGAACTGGGCAAGCGGCTGCAGACGGTTCTGGCAAAACACAAACGGACCGGTGCCCGGATTTTAATGGGTGTCGATCGAAATGCGATCGAGCTGTTTGATTTCCCGGTCCCTCCTGCAACCGATGCCGAACTCCCGGAACTCGTCTTGAATCAGGTCACGACGGCGTCCCCGAACCTGGCTGAAGAGTCGGTGATCGACTTTGTCGCCAATGGAGGTGTTGCAACCGAATCCCGTCGAATTACGGCTGCCGCATTATCGCGAACCGAATTTGACCGAGTCACGGGGGTCTGTAACGCGGCGGGGATGACCCCTGATCGGATGCTGATGCGTTCGTATGCAACGGCGGCATTGTTTCTTCAAGGTCGCAATCTTCTGGGTCAAAATCTTCGAGCAGGAAATTCGTTGCTGGTGAACGTGATCGATGATGAAGTCGATTTGATCGTGATTGACCAAGTGCAGGCGTTGTTTTTTCGGACTGTTCGCCTGCCCGGCGTTTTGGGGAACGAATTTGCGGAGACGCGGCTTTTGGACGAAGTTCGCCGTACTCTGCTCGTGGCTCCACAAAGTGCTGCGGTTTCTCAGGCGATTGAAACCGTATACGTGGTCGGAACGGCGCAGGATCATCAACGTCTGGCGGAACAGATTGCTCGGGAAAATGGAATTCACGCAGAACAGCGCGATCCCTATGCAGGGTTTTTGCTGGCTGCCAAATGGGAACAACCGTCGTCAGGTCGACTGATTCCGCTATTGGGAATGTTGACGGCAGAAGTTCATGGTGGCAAACATTCGCTGGATTTCCAACACCCCAAACGACCCCCGAAACCCCCGAATCGGACGCGACAACTGGTGATGTCATTGTCTGCGGTTGCGCTGTTGGGAGGGGCGGGAGCTTACTATCTGTGGGACATTTTTTCCACGGCGGATGCGGAAATCAAACGTCTGGCGAGTGAGTTATCTGATCTGGAAGGTCTGGTGAAAAAGACGACGGAAAAGAAAAAGGTTGCGGATGCCCTCGAAGATTGGAATGCGAACAGCGTCGTCTGGCTGGACGAATTACGGGATTTTTCTGCAAAACTTCCCACAGGACAGGACTTGGTTTTGCAGCGATTGACGATGAGTCCTGCACGGGGTGGACGGGCAAGTCTGGCGTTTCAAGGACTGGCGCGCGAGCCGAACGTGGTGACACGGATGGAAGCGACGTTGCGCGATACACGACACGAAGTGCAAACACCCCGCGTAGACGAACGGATTCAGGACAAATCGTATCCTTGGAACTTTGAAACCTCGGTCAGCCTGACCCCGGCTCGAATCGAAACGAAGTCGAAAGTCCCGGCCAATTCGGGAAAAGATTCGCTCAACGGAACGAAGAAGAAAAACGGGGTGAAAGCCACGGGAACGGAAAAGAAAACGTCAAAACAGGGGACCGAAGTCAAGCAGGCTTCTCCCGAGCAGGCTTCTGACCAGAAGGATGCTGATCAGCAGGATTTGAAACCGTCAGGCGAATCCCGTGGTGAACAGAATCCGCCCCGGAAAAAACAGCCTCCTGCCGCCAGTTCCGAGGAGTCGAAAACATGAACGATCTTCGCAAGCGACTACTTTATTTCGCGCTGGGGGCGATGGTGATCTACCTCGGCGGTGATTATCTGCTGCACAATTACGTGGATGCGCCGCTCGAACAACGTGAGAATCGTAAATCACAACTTGAAAAAAAGATCAAGAAAAAAAAGCAGGAGTTGGCCGAGTCGAAAGAGGCAGCTCGACGCCTCGCCGTTCTGGAAAAATCGTCTTTACCCCGCGACACAGAAATCGCCAGATCCCTGTATCGAACATGGCTATTGGATCTGGTGGAAAAGTCAGATTTTCAGGCGGCTCATGTCGATTCCGGACCAGCGACCAGTCGCAAGGGATTTTATGAATCGCTCAGTTTTTCGGTTCGTGGAAAAGGATCGCTGAGTCAATTGGTGAAGTTTCTGTTTGATTTTTACCGAGCGGGTCACCTGCATAAAATTCAATCCCTGAATCTCACTCCGTTGGGTAAGGGGGGGGGGTTGGACATTCTGATGACCATTGACGCACTGGTGCTACCAGGTGCGGAAAGCAAGGATCAGCTTTCGATGGTAACTTCGACGCGACTGGTGGGAGGGCGACTTGCCGACTACGCCATTATTGTGCAGAGAAACATGTTTGGTGCGGGAGGTGAATCAGATGCTTCCCGACAGGCATTTCTGACTGCGGTGACGCGAGACAGTGGCGCGGCGGAAGTCTGGATCTCGTTGCGCGGTCAGGACAAACTCTTAAAACTGCAACAGGGAGGGCAGTTTGAAATTGGACATTTTCAGGGGACCGTTGTTGAGATTCTGGAGGACGACATGATCTTTGAATCCTTGGGAGAACGCTGGCTTTTATCCATCGGGGAACCGATCTCAGAAGCGATGGCGCTCCCACCAGAATTTTAAGCCATTGTTTTCTGCCATCGAAATGGGGGCGCTTACACGCTCGACCCATTGTTTTCCTGTTTGCGGATTTCATAGAATCTGGCGGATTGGTTTTCACTTCCCACAATCGTTTTTTTCAACTCGGTCGGAGGCCTGATGCAAGCACGAATTTTTTACGTCTGGGTGCTGCTCACGATCGGGCTCGCTGGTTTCGCGATCCCCACACAAGACGTTTGTGCTCAAGAAGGGGGCACGGCGGTTGACCCGGATCATGCGGCAAAACGGACTCAGGGACTGGTCCTCTTCAAAGAACAGGTTCGTCTGATCCTCAAACAAAAATGTGTTGGTTGTCACGGTGAAGACTCAACCGAGGGAAAACTGGACCTCTCGACTCAAGAGGGACTGCTCAAGGGGGGGGAGCGCGGACCTGCTGCGGTGATCGGTCGCGGAGCGAAAAGCCTGATCAGCCGGGTCATTTCGCATCAGCAGCAACCCCAAATGCCGAAAGACGGTGACAAGCTGTCCCCCGCAGAGATTGCCGCGATCAGCACCTGGATCGACCTTGGGGCTCCGTACGAGGAACCTCTTGTGACTCAAAAGGCGGAGGTGACCCTTTGGACCGAACGAAGAATTGCCCCGGAAACCAGATCGTTATGGTCCTTTCAGCCACTGAAACGAGTGCAGCCACCTGAGGTCAAACAACCCCAAAATCGGCTGGATCAAGGCGTTCCTTCACCGTTGGATTTGTCGCCGATCGACCGTTTTGTGTTTGCAAAACTGGTGGAAAATGATCTTCGTCAGAATCCGCTGATTGGCCGAAATGCCCTCGCCCGTCGAGTTTCATTGGATCTGATCGGATTGCCTCCCTCCGTTGAGCAATTAGAAGCCCTTGCGGCGGAGACTCGACCCGACGCTTATGAACGGTTTGTGGATCAGTTGTTGGCAAATCCCCATTACGGCGAGCGGTGGGGCCGACGCTGGCTGGATCTGGCTCGATTTGCCGAAAGTCACGGGTTTGAACACGACTATGACCGTGGTTCAGCATTTCACTATCGGGATTTCATCGTTCAGGCGCTGAATTCAGGCATGCCTTACGACCAGTTTGTTCGCTGGCAGATTGCGGGTGATGAAATCGCCCCCGACCAGCGATTGGCGATGATGGCCACAGGATACCTTGCCGCTGGTGTCCATTCGACGCAAATTACAAAAAATGAAGTCGAGAAACATCGTTATGATGAGATGGACGACATGCTGGGGACGATTGGGACTTCGCTGTTGGGTTTGACAATTGGCTGTGCCCGTTGCCATGACCATAAGTTTGATGCCATTCCGCAAGCCGATTATTACCGCTTGCTTTCCACCTTTACGACTACCATTCGAAGTGAAGTCGAACTCGATTTTGACCCCGAAGGCTATCAACGTGCGAAAGCGGTGTTCGAGCAAGATCATCGCCCTTTTGAGCAGGCGATCTCAACCTACGAAGCCGATGAATTACCTCAGCGTTTTGTCGAATGGCAGTCCCATCGCGATCGTTCAAAAGAAAGCTTTGCATGGCTGCTTCCTCAGGGTATCAAGTACCAATCTCAAGGGAATGCGGTCTTCACACAACTCCTCGATGCTTCGTGGCTGGTGAATGGTCCGAATCCTGCCAACGATTCCTGGACGATTACTTTTCAAACGAGTCTGCAGGATATCACTTCGATTCGACTGGAAGCCCTAGCCGATCCTTCGTTCGTTCACTCGGGACCAGGACGTGCTCCCAATGGAAATTTCGCCTTATCGGAGTTGCTGGTCACAGCCCAAGCCGCCCCAGATTCTGCTGAGGTTCAGTCCGATCTCAAAAACGTAAAAACCGTCAAGCTCGTCAGTGCGAAAGCGACTTTTGAACAGAATAGCCTCCCTGTTTCCGCCGTGATTGATGATAATCCCGCGAGTGCGTGGGCGGTCGATCCTGAATTTGGTAAGGACCATGCGGCAGTCTTCTCGGCTGCGGAGCCGTTTGGGTTTGCGCAGGGAACGCTGATTACCCTGAAGTTGCGATTTAATAACAATGTTCAGCACTCGATTGGTCGTCCGCGACTTTCGATCTCGCGGCGGTCTGATCTTCCGGCAACGACGGGGGGGGCATTGGATGAAACGATTCAAGAAATGCTTGATCAACCCTTTGATCGTTTGGCGATGGGCCAAAAAACGAAGGTCTTAAACTGGTTCAAATCACAAGATCCCGGTTGGAAAAATCTGGACGAGCGGCGGGCGACTCACGCCGCGCAAGCACCAAAGCCTCGCCTGCAGAAGGTGTTGGTGGCGACCGAAGGATTACCGCCAGTCACCTTGCACACGCAAGCGGAAGCAGAATTTCTGCGGGAAACGCATTTCTTACGTCGAGGTGAGCCGAACAATAAAGAGTCGGTGGCGACCCAAAGCTTTTTGCAAGTTCTGATGGCAAACCCGGATTCTCCCGAGTTATTTCAAACCCAACCGCCAGCGGGATGGCGCACGTCGTTCCGTCGAACTTCTTTCACGAACTGGTTAGTTGACCGTGAAGGGGGAGCGGGAAACTTGTTGGCCCGCGTCTGTGTAAATCGTCTCTGGCAACACCATTTAGGACGTGGGATTGTCGCCACGCCCTCTGACTTTGGGACACGAGGTGAGTTACCGACTCATCCGGAACTCCTGGACTGGCTCGCCACGGAATTGGTGCGGCATCAGTGGGAGTGGAAACCGATTCACCGTGCGATTCTCAGCAGCAGCACCTATCGCCAATCCTGCGACACGGACGAAATCCGAGTCAGCACGAATCGTGAGAATACCCTCCTATGGCATCGACCACGGCGGCGATTGGAAGCCGAAGTCATTCGCGACGCGATTCTTTCGGTGAGCAGCCAGTTGGATGATCGACTCTATGGTCCAGGGCGGCTGGATGAAGGGCATCAACGGCGCAGTCTGTATTTCACCATGAAAAGGAGTCAGTTGATACCATCGATGACGGTCTTCGACGCGCCGGACGGTACGACTCCGGTCGCGGATCGATCTGAAACAACGATTGCACCGCAGGCACTCTTGTTAATGAATAATCCGCATGTTCGGGATGCGTCGCAAAAATTTGCGGCGAAATTATTACCGGTTGCCCGTGGTTCCTTGGAATCTGCGGTGCGACTGGGATATCTCACCGCCGTCAGTCGGGAACCAACTGTAGAAGAGTTGGTGAATAGTGTTCAGTTTCTCGCCTCACAATCGGCATCCTATTCCCCAACGGAATCTGACGCACGGCTTGCCAAGGGATTAGAGGATTTTTGTCAGGTTTTGTTCTGTTTGAACGAGTTTGTCTATGTAGAATGAACCCGGGTTTTCAGGTTCTGCAGTGTGATTGTTTTGGATTCTGCGGATTTTTCGTGATTCTCATCCTGCTCTTGATTGGGAGTTGCGCCGATGCAGGGAAGCTTGACACCAGACAGGGTGGAGCGACCGGGAATACTGGTTTGCGTTTTGCTGCTGCTGGTTCCATTTTTCGCCTTCGGTGAAGAGGCTTCATCGGTCTTAAAATCGGGCCCCGCAAACGGTGTGGAGTCTGGCAAAAAAGACTCTGCTCCAGGGGTAGGAAAGTCCTCATTCGAGGGGGGGCTTCCCCCCGCTTCCGTCAAGTACCTTCAAGATAAAAATGGGGATCTGGTTCCTGTGTTGAATCAGGCCAGTTGGGAAGACTTTCTTCGTTTTTTGGACGGTCGCAGCAAATCTTCCCTGGCAAAGCCGCAAGCGACAACAATCACAGACATTGAAATTACGGGTTCGGCCGATGAAGAGCGAGCCAATTTGAAAGTGGCTTACACGATTCGCCTGACACAAGCCGACGAGTTTGTCTCTGTTCCACTGTTTTTGAATGAGGCCGTGCTACTGAAGCCCCCCACCTACACGGGTGATGGGGAAGAGTCTCCCGCCGAGAAAAAAGATCCGGAACAGGGATTTGTCTGGTGGTTTCGTGGACGTGGGCCCCATCGTCTGGAACTTTCCGTCAGCATCCCTCTGAAAAAGCAGCTTCCTTCGCGGCGCATCATACTGACGCTTCCACCAAGCCCTGTCAGCCGCGTGCAGCTTCAACTTCCCTATCCCTCGGTCACCACCAAGGCGCTGCGAGAACAGACGATTGTCGAAGTGATCCCTTCCACAGACGGAAAAACCGTGATCGAAGCCTTTGGCCTGGGGACTCGATTCGATTTGACCTGGAATCCCGTCACAGAACTGCGAACAAATACCATCGCATTAGAGTCCCAAATGACGATCCGTGCCTTGATCGAGAATGATTACGTTCAATTGCGTGCCGAGCAGCTCGTGAAATCGCTGCAGGGGGGATTCGACCGGTTTGAGATGCGACTTCCGACAGGGGCAGAACAGATTAAGCTCGACAACACCGAGAAGGTGTCGTACCAGCCGGATCCAAAGAATCCTCAAAAAGTCAATGTGACACTGCGGGAAAAGTCCAATTCCACCCAGTTAATTTGGAACTTGCGTATTCCCATCAAATCGCGCACGGTGACTTTGGATGGTTTCCTTGTTGAGGGGGCTGGAAAAGAATCTGGACGTATTGGTCTCGCGATTGGTGAGGGGTTACGTTTCTCGACAGAGCCGACCGATTCCAGCATTTTGAGAATCAATGCCGGCGAATTTCCGCCGAATTTGGGGCCTGTGATTCGGGCCTATCAGTTTCTCGGTCAGCCGTTCAAACTGACGATGAGGTTTGACGAAGTGAAACCCTATTTTCAGGTCCGTCCCCAGTTTTTTCTCAAAGCGTCTGTTCAGCAACTGGAACTGAACGCGGTTTTTGAATATCAAGAGAACCGGGATAGCTTGAATGAAGTTTTTTTTACTTGGCTAGACCATGGTACTGAGGGTTGGTCCATCGAGCTGTTCGATGAACTTGGAATTGTTGAAACCCACGACTTCGACGAACCAGGGTCGATGCTGATTCGGTTAGTCAAGCATCCCGCCGGACGTTTTTTGCTGCATCTGCGAGCCCGTCGTCCCTGGAAATCGGGCGAAGAGACGATGTTTTCTCTGCCTCGTCCGAGATTTGCCTCACGGCATTCACCAACAACCATGACCATCGCCAACGCGGAAAACGTGGAAACCGAAGTGACGACACGAGGTGATACCGTCATGCAGCAGGTCTCTTCGGCCGGTATCGAATTGCCCGAGACGATGCAGGGGCTCAAAGTCACAAGTTTTCGAGTGGACACAGAAGAACAGACCTTTGGACTGCGAGTGACCCCGCAGAGGCAGCGGATTCGGACCGAATCATTGATTGATGCGTATTGGCAAGACAATCAATTTCGGATCAATCAAAGGCTGATCTATGAAGTTCTCTACGAGCGACTGTCCCAAGTCCGGATTGCGATCCCCTCGTCGATCGTTCCGGATCAAATTCGTTTTTTCACCAGCCGTGACATCGAGCTGATACCGGAATTTCTGGAGAATTCTGCCCCTTCAACGACATCAGGAGGATCTACACGACAGGTTCTCTTGAAATTGGGAGAGGGGCAACTCGGTCGCTTTGAAATACAGGCGAAGTTCTCGGTCTCGTTTGCCAAGGATTCGGCGTTTGATTCTGACGTCGAGTTGACGCTGCCCATGATCAGAAGCGTTGACACCCCGTTTACCCACACACGCGTTTCGTTGGTGCAACCAGAATGGTTTGATGCGGTCCCCGTTTCCTCGGAAATATGGACCACTTCCTTTTCTCGCCAAGATTCATGGCAATGGCAGGCGGAAGGAAGTCCTGTTGAACTTCCACTGAAACTGACTCCCTCAACCCATGCTACGGGACGAGGAAGCGTCACGCACGCTCTGATTCGCATCCATGCTGATCGTACGGGGCAGGGACGCGTGCGATCGCAATTCCGCATGACGACTCGTTCAACCTCAATTCCGATTGTCCTTCCTGGAACCTGTTCCATGCCAAGATTTTTCTGGGACAATCAGGCATTATCTGCTCGTGATTTTCAGGAATCTCCGATCGATTCACGGAAATATTTGCTTCAAATTCCCGAAACCTCATTGAAAGAGTCGGTTCAAGAGCATTTGCTGACCGTTGAATACCAGGACCGATTTTGCTCGAGTCTCGGTTGGTCAGAAAGCCTGCTCATGCAAGGACCGCAGTTGCCGAAGTGTCTTTGGGATTCTCAAGTCATCTGGCAGGCTGCGTTACCCGCTGGACATCATTTGCTGACTTATCCCCCCTCGGCCACACCGATGTTTCATTGGCAAAGACAAGGTTTTTTTTGGCGGCGTAAGTCGGATCCGGGAACGATGGAATTACAGCGTTGGGTCGCTGCGGAGTCGGTAAAAGTCCCTGTCGACTCTGATTTTCTGGCCCCCGAGGCGACCCTGAACCTGTATACATTCAGCCAATTTGGGGCACCACAGCCGTTAACCTTTCAGACCTTGAGCAGTCCGATGGTGCTTCTGTTTGGGGCTGGGTTTTCTCTGGTCGTGGGCTTCATCGTGTTGAGGTTGGTTGTGCTGCGACATGTCATGACGCTGTTATTAACCGCTCTCTTGATCGCTGTTTTTGGATTATGGTATTCGGCACCGCTGGAACTGCTCGTCCAGCCGATGATTGCCGGTATGATTTTTCCGGCAATTGCGGTCATGCTGGAAAGCTGGATTCGGCGGCGTCATGACAACGCAGTTCTCTCCTTTGAGGGACAAGGCGAATTTCCTCCGATGAATGCCTTTGGCAGTCACTATGCCTCGCGCCAAGCGGATCCGAACGAGGCCACATTGCATCGTCCGTTAGTGCATGACAGTCGTTCTGATATTCCCATTGAACCTGGAAGCGGCGTCTCATGAAGCCCAATGTCTGTGTTGATTCCAGGTTATTGATCGGCCTGATCACCGTTTCTCTGACCGCGATGGTTCTCTGCGCGTGTGGTCGTCTGGTTGCTGCCGATGTGGAACGGACCGGTATGGAATTTGAACGGGCCGATATTCCCGCAGATCGGCCAGAAGTCTGGCCAAAAGAGATTTCTCATCTGGAAGAATACCCTCGAGACCAGTTTTTGAGTTTAATTCAACAGCTGACAGAGCGATTGCGCGGACCTCGTGTCGCTTGGCTCAAGTCCGCCCATTACGAGGCGACACTCGCGGATGACACACTGATTGCGGGCGTGATGACTGCTTCCGTCCAACGATTTCCTGGCCCCCCATCACTGCTGGATCTTGGCCCCTTTTCCTTCGCATTTGATGAACTTAAGTGGCCAGATCGGCCCGCAATTTGGGGGTCATCAACGGATGGTCGCGTCTGCATTCTGACGGATGGACGGGGGCGTGAACTCCTCGGTGAATGGACATCCCAGGGGAGGCGATTTCCGGGTGGAATCGATTTTGATCTTCAGCTTCCTGTCGCCACGACTTCGTTTTTGGATTTACGGATTCCACCGGAATTGACCGTCTACTCTCCTGGTGCGGAAGTCAGTTTGCTCTCGGAAGGTTCTGCGAACGAGATGAATTTATGGCGGATTCACTGCGGTAGCGAAAGCCGTTGTCGGGTGACGATTATCGATCGGACTCAGCTTGCCGAGCGTCAGCGAGCGTTGCTGGTCGATTACGATATGCACGTGATTGTCCGTGAAGAAGAACTGCGATTCCAGATGATTTTGAATATCGAGGCTCTCGATGCCCCTGTTCGAGAACTGACCCTACGAGTCCCAACTGGTCTGAAAATCGATTCGGTTCTCTACGGAACAGACACTCCCGTTTCGTTCAAACAAACGCAGGACATCGAAGAGGATGGGCGGGTAACAATTCGCTTGCCAGGACCATTGACTGGCCGGGGCCGCTCTGTGCGAATCGAGGGGATCACGGTTCAGAAACCGGGACAACCGGCTGTCGTCCCCCAAATCCTGGTTGAGGACAGCACCTTTACAGGGGGACGTCAGTTCGTCACGATTCAGTCGCCGTTACAGGTCCGATCAATTCGCTCTCACGGTTACCGTCAATTAACACCTCTTTTGCCCAATGCGGATGGTGAGAGCTTTTCGTTTCAACAACTGACTGCGGATGCGCAATTCATTCTCGATGTTCATCGTCCGCCAGTGTCGCTCTCAGGACAATTACTGAGCCTCATGATCGCTGAGGAAGACGAGTGGAAGATGACTACCGAGATTCACTGGTCATCTCCGACGGGTGGCGGATTCCGTATGAATTGCCTGTTCCCCCCACAATGGGAAGTCACAGATGTTCAACTGATCGGTTCATCCGAAGGAATACGTTCTCCAATTCCCTCAGAGGAACCCCCTCGTTTTCGAGAGAATGTCAAATGGAACTGGGAAGTACAGCCTCAAGGTGGTGGGCAATCCCACGGCGAGGGAAACTCGCTGCTCAGCGTCGAATTTATGGAGGCGATGCAGCCAGGGCAATTACGAGCGGTCAAGGTGGTCGCACAACGACTCCCTCCTGAATCGGGACAAGCCGTTTCGATTCCCGCCCCGCAGCTTCTCAATTGCGAAACGACCGATGCGTTCTTGGGAATTCAAATCCCCTCATCCATGACGATGGACATTTCCGAGGACGCTAAATTGGAGCGCGTTGCACCCCCGACTGGGACACTCTTCTCGATTGCAACGGACAATATGGAACGCCGCTGGTTTCGGGGGGACTTCACAGAGGG
>CAMBQP010000012.1 GCA_945869955.1 Schlesneria paludicola DSM 18645 | reverse complement strand
CGCTGGCCCTGAACCGTGTCCGAAATGGCGGTCTCGTCTTTCGCACGGAAAATCCTCGTTTTCAACAGTAGGCCTCGGCAAAACACCCGGATTGGGGAGATGGCACGCTGGGAGACCCGGAAAAGCATCGTCTTTCGATTCCATGAATTTTTTGTTTTTTCTCAAAAAAAACACTTGACATCAATCGTTTTATTTTCTATTGTTTTTCTCAACGCAATTTGTGGAAAGATTCTCGAGTGTGGGTCGTCGAGAACGGCAGCGATTTTTCGGCATCAAAACGGTTCACGCCAATCCGCCGGATCAGATCCCCTTGCGGCTCGCTCGCGCCAAACCGCTGAGGATTGCGGTGGCTCGGGAGTTTTTTTCGTAAACCTTTGTCTACGACAGGAGTTGACCAATGCGTAAAAAATGTTTGAGTACACCCCCTGCCTGGGCCTTTCCTGATCCCGAGTACGCGGACCATTCAGCGGCCAACGGGTGGGATGTCCAAGGTTCGGCGGGCCCGAAAACGGCGTCGATCTCCGCAGGACCTGCGCGAGGTGTGGTGGATCCGGGTGGGGGACCAGGCAACGGGGGCGGTTCGAACAACAGGGTTGAGTCGAACAAAAAGGTTGAGTCAAGCAACAAGAACGGCTCGAAGAGTCGCAAGGGGGCGCCCGGTCCCTTGGCCGCAAACGAACCCCCGGCTGCGCTGTTCTGCCTGGCCGAGATCGTGGACAAACCGCTGGAATGGGTCGTCGACGGGGTGATTCCGCGCGGGGAACTGACGCTCATTACCGGGGAGGCAGGAGTCGGCAAAAGTGATTTTCTGTTGGGACTGATCGCCAATGTGACGCGGGGAACGCCGGGGCCTCGGGGTGCGCTCTGGCAGGATGATGCGCTCCGAGCACCGGATTCGGTGCGGCACGGGTCAGGGAGTGTTTCCGAGCTTGGCCGCTCAGAAACTCGCGATCAAACCTCGGTCGGCAGTTCAGCAATCGAGCGGGGGGCCGCTCGCCCACACGATACGGCTCCGCGTCGCTCGCCCTACGCTGCAGATCGCTCCCTGGCAGAACCCAACTCAGGCGATTCCAACCAGGTAGAACCGACCCGCGTAGAACCTAATCCCTCAGCGGTGGTGATCTTTTCCACGGCCAACATGCTGGCCGATTCCGTTCGGCCGCGATTGATCGAAGCGGGGGCTGATCTGGGGAAGGTTTATGCACTCTGTCATCTCGAAGACCGGGGTCATCTCGAAGACCGGGGTCATCTCGAACAAGCGGGGCAGCTCAAAGGAGGGTCGCGTCCTGACGGCGAGCGAAATGGGAGCGCCGTGCATGCTGGCGGGGCGGGTGGAGGTCAACGGGATCACGCGAACGGCGAGTCTGTTGGGAATGTTGCTGCTGGTGGAAAAGACAGAGCTGGCGGGGGGCGACAAAACGCTGACGACGCGGATGCGTTGGCTGGTCGTCCGAGTTTGCGGCCGCGGATGTTCCAGTGGCATCGCGATTTGCCGGTACTCGAAGCGGAACTTGAACGGCTGCGGGCGGGCGGGGTCGAGGTTTCGATGATGGTGATTGATGCGGTTGATGGCTTTGTCGAATCTCCCAAGCGGCGGTCACTCCTTGCCGTGGAGGTCGAGAAACTGGCCGAGTTGGCGAGAAAGTTCAGGGTGGCGATTGTTCTGGCGGCCAATGTGTCGCCAGCGGCGATGTTGCGACCGAATCGACCGCGAGGAATGGCGGGGATTCACGCAATTTCGACGATCGCACGCACGGTCTGGATGGTTGTACGCGATCTGGAGAACACCATCGGACGAATGCTGCTCCCCATCAAAAAGAATTACAGCATGAATCGCCATGGGTTTGCGTTTTTTCTGCATGAGGGGAAAGTCGTCTGGGACGCCGAACCGATCGGGATCGAGGGGGAGGATTTTTTACAGGAGGCAAACTTCACGCCACCACCTCCGCTGGCACGGGAACATCAATACGAACACGATCGCGTCGCGCAGTGGCTCTATGATCGCCTCCAAAACGGCAGCGTTGCCTCGGTTGAGATTCAGGCCGAGGCGATCGAACACGAAATCCGTGACGCTTCGCTCAAGCGGGCGTTTCGGAGTTTGGGTTGTAAGACGAACAAGGAACGGGAACCGGGAGGGGAAATCCGCTGGTATTGGCGGTTGCCGGGGGAGGGATTTTTTTTCGATAGCTGGGGCTCCCGCTTCGTCGGGCGGCCGGTGCGGGATACCGGAAATTGACAACGTGATGGAAACCCGGACGAGACGGCGTTTTAGCAGGGTTTCTCGGAGAAAGATTGAAGAGAAGAATTTGAACAGAAGATAACGAAGATAACGAAGGAAGAGCGGAAAGGGGGGAGGGAAAACTCGGTTTAACCATGTTGAAAAAGGGGGACTGGGTGCGTCAGTGAAAGCCGGAGGAAGGGAGCGAATGGAAGTTTCGTACGAGGCAAGATCTCGCCAATCGCCTTGGCCACGAGTGATGCGTCTGTATGGGCAACCATCCAGTCGAAGCGTTCACAGGGGAAAGTCCGGGCTGTGTATTGAGCTCCGAAAACAGTTATTTGAGGTGGCCGACCTTGTCCAGTCACGGGGAAGGGAACACTGATGTCGAACGTCAAAGGCGAGTCCGATGTCAGCCCCACGAAGCCCCAGAACACACGCACGGACTTACGAAAACTTTCCTCACGGAAACTGGGAGATCCCAGAGACATCCCTCTCATTGGAGAGGGATCGGTCGGGGAGGGTGCGATGCCATCATCCCGACATGCACGTCGCTGGGAAGTCAGACAGTCTCGTAGTACCTGAGAAGCAGGCTAACAAAGCGGGACCTCAAACTGCTGCGGAGTTTGTGGAGGAAAGGAGACTGACCGAGGAGAACGGCAAACAGTGGATAAAGGTTTTCGTGATCTAGCCGAGGTCGATCTGCTGCGGTAGAATACATTATACGGTCTGCTTTCACGATCCGAGGGGCGGCTCGATTTGCAAGGTGCGATTGTCGCTAAAGATGAGAATGGAATGATTCAGGAAAACCTTCGCGAATGTTGAGCGACTGCGTGTTTAACTCGCGGGTTGCCCCTCGGGCCATGTGTTAGCGATGAGAGTCAAAAGATAAGTTTTACGGAGGTATCGACGTGAGCGAAATTGAAGAGCTGGAAACTCGCGTTCGTCAATTACCCAGAGACGATTTCACCAAGTTCCGAGATTGGTTTCTGCAACTTGATGACGACCTTTGGGATGCTCAGATTCAATCAGACTTTCAAGCCGGCAAATTCAGTCGACTCATCGATAACGCGCGAGACGAATTTGTTCGTGGAAAGGTTCGCGAACTTTGAAGCATTACACTTCATCGGATTTTTGGGTTGTGTTAGGGAATCTTCCCGCCGAAGTTCGAGAACTTGCCGATAAGAATTTCGAACTGCTCAAGGAAAACCCTCGTCATCCCTCTCTCCAGTTGAAACGCATCGAAGAACTGTGGTCAGCACGTGTTGGGATGCACTATCGAGCGATAGGAATTGATGCCCCGGATGGGATTCAGTGGATTTGGATTGGCTCTCATGCTGACTACGACAAACTCATTACCTAACAGACTGTTGAAAAATTGGTTTTCAGCTTTCAGTGATTTTCTGTGGCCTTGGAGTATTTTGGCGATCTCTTTTCGCTCCGTGACGAGGGGTGGGATCTGGGATTCGCTGAGGATTCCGATCTTTCTTGAGATTTAAACTTGCGTTCGCATCAGTCTTTGCAGGGCTTGGACACAACCCAAAGGGGACTTGATAGACCAACAATCTGGCGGAGGTCGATCTGCTGCGGTACGATTCCAGAGTCGCAGCTTTTGTAAGTCAGGAGTACGCTCAAATGCAACGCGCGATTGACGCGATCTTTGAGAATGGCATGTTCCGACCAGTCCACCGGGAATTGCTGGCAATTCCCGAGGGGCAGCGGGTTCGAATCACGGTCGACGACGGCGATCCAGAGTCTCTTCGCCTCGCGATGTCCGTTTATGACGGCCTTTCGGACGATGACATCAATGAAATTGAAAAAAACGCTGTCGACCGAAGCAAGTTTTTCAATTCCAGGAGCGGGAATTGATGGAGCCAAAGACGCGACTCGATACGGACGTGCTGTCCGGATGAATGCGGAAGACGGCGGCCGGGTTAATCCGTGCTCGGGCGTATTTGGCGGACCACACACAATTGACGATTTCGTTGATAACCCGTTTCGAGATTCTACGTGGATTGAAAGCGAGGCAGGCAACGTCTCAACTGGCGGTGTTTGACTCATTTTGTCGAAACAACGAGGTCTTGCCGATTACGGACAGCGTCATCATCCGCGCAGCGGATCTCTACGCGGAACTTCCTCTTCGTGGCCAATTGATCCCCGATGCCGATATTCTGATTGCGGCAACTGCCATCGAGAATGGACTGGTCCTTGCAACGAACAATGTCGGTGACTTTGATCGCATTCAGGGGATTGAAATTGACAATTGGCTTGCCTGAACGCATCGCCAGAGATGCAACCAACACTGAACACTGAACACTGAACACTAAGTTCTCGACGGAAAACTAATTTCTCCCCCTAATCGCTCGGCCCGATCGGACCGTTGTTGGCTGTCCGTTTTCCAAGGCGATTTGACCGTTGACGAGTACGTGGCGAATGCCGTCGGGGTATTGGAAGGGCTCGGTGTAGGTGGCGTGATCAATGATCTCGCTCTCGTTGAAGACCACCAGGTCGGCGTAGTATCCGACTGCGACCAAGCCTCGGTCGCGTAGCCCCAGTTTCAGGGCGTTTTGGGAGGTCATTTTCCGAATGGCCTCTTCTAATGTCAGAAGCTTGGTTTCTCGGACGTAGACACCGAGGATGCGGGGGAAGGTGCCGAAGCTGCGGGGATGAGGATTGCCGCGACGAAGTGGGCCGTCACAGGCAAATGCCAAACCATCAGAACCGACCGAGCACCAGGGTTGGACGAGTGCTGTGGTCATGTCCTCTTCGGTGTGGTGCGCGTAGACCGTGCTGACGCTTCCTCCTTCTTCGTCCAGATAATTGAGAAATTCTTCCAGCAGATCGGGGGCTGTTTCCTGGTTGCGGGCTCCCTTGTTGCGAGTTCGTTCGGCTAAGACCCGATCCATCGTTAACCCTTTGAAGGTTGTTTCCTTACTGATCAGCATGCGGCTCCAGTCACCGCCGACAGCGGTATAATGGTTGTACCAGCCGGGAAGGCCTTGTTGGATATCCCGTTTCATTTGCGCACGCAATGCGGGTTGTTTCAGTCGTTCGCGCAGCATGGCTGGGCCCCCTTCATGGACCCAGGGGGGAAGAATGCTCGATAAATCGTTGTTCCCTCGGGTATAGGGGTAAACGTGCGCTTGCACATTGACGCCACGGGTTCGAGCGGCGTCGATGAGGGCGACGATTTCGGACATCCGGCCCCAGTACTTTTGGTCGGCAATCTTCAAGTGGATCATGTCGACGGGGAGGTGGGCTCGTTCTCCGATCTCGATCGCCTCTTTCACCGCCTCAAAAACCCCTGTCCCTTCGTTGCGAATGTGTGAGGAATAGATTCCGCCTGCTTTGGCGACTTCGGTACAGAGGTCGACGATGTCATCGGTCGTGGCGAGAGAACCGGGGGGCATGGCCAGCATGCTGGAAAGCCCCATCGCTCCGTCGGCCATCGCTTGCCGAACCAGTTCTCGCATCTGCTGTCGCTGGTCATCGGTAGGACGCTCGAACGAGTCACCCATGACACAACGCCAGACGGTACTGAGGCCCACATACGAAGCGACGTTGACCGCTACGGTTTCTTGTTCGAGCGTGTCAAAGTACTCGCCGAGCGTCGACCACTGCAGCGTCTGATCGCGGACGGTGAATTTTTTCGGGCCGAGCTTTCCGGATGAGGGGCCAATCGAATCCCCTTCTCCCAACACTTCGGTGGTGACCCCCTGCCGAAGTTTGCTCTGAGCGGCTCCATCTTCCAATAGCAGGGTGTCCGAGTGCGAATGAATGTCGATGAAACCAGGGGCGATCACCAGGCCACGGAGATCTTTTTCCGACTTCCCTTGCTCGGGGATTCGGCCAATCGCCACGATACGGTTGTTCCGGATAGCAACATCGCCGGAGAACCAGGGACTTCCCGTCCCATCCACGATGCGACCATTTCGCAACACCAGATCGGGTGCTGGTTTGGTAACAGCGGGTTTTGTGACAGCTGGTTCCGCCGCCGATGACGTGCTGAGACAGGCCAGAATCAGGATTAAACTCAGAGGAGTAAGCGGGGGTTTCATCTCTTTGTGGCCGTTCGAGGTGGTTGAGGAGTTGTCAGTTGTCAGTTGTCAGTTGTCAGTTGTCAGAATCTCGGATCTTTTTCTCTTCGCGTGATTCGATTGAGTCGCTTGATTTGGGGTTCACCATCTTCGCGTTTTTTGAAAAGAGGGAGATTCATGAATCGACCTGAGTATGTCATCGACTGTGGGTTTCCAGGGATTTGTTGGAACTCTGCTATGAGCAGGGGACCACGCAGTCGGTCCAGACCGAGCCGTCTGGCCGTTATGTTCGGGAGGAAAACCATTTCCGGCGGAAAAATTAAAACAATTCCAGCAGCGGGCGCCCTTCTGGCATCAGGTGCAGCGGGCGCCCTTCGGCATCGCGCGCGGTGAGGTCGTTGATTCCCATCGCATGAAACAGGGTGTGTGCAATGTCTTCAGGAGCGGTCGGATTCGCCGCAGGATACTCGGCAAATCGGTCACTCGATCCGTAGACCTGCCCACCCCGGATGCCACCTCCCGCCATCAGGACGGACATGCTCGAGGTCCAATGGTCGCGCCCGGCACCGTTGGGGCCGCCGGAACGAGGGTCACCAATTTTCGGCTTGCGACCCATTTCACTGCTGACGAGCACCAGTGTTTCTTCGAGGAGTCCCCGTTCATGCAGGTCCGCCAGCAGCGCTGCGAAAGGGCGGTCGAATTCGGGGAGCAGGCGATCCTTGAGACAATGAAAATTATTGCCGTGGGTGTCCCAGCCACCACCACTTTTGCAGAGGGCATCCAGTTCCATGTCCCCTTTCCAGAAGACGGTGATGAAGGGGACCGAGGCTTCGACCAGCCGCCGCGCCATCAGCATGGTGGTGGAATTGATTCCTCGGCCATACCGTTCCAGCGTTGCGTCCGATTCGAGACTCAGATCGAACGCCGACTTGGTTTCGGACGAACCGAGCAACGTGAAGGCTTTGTGCTGCTGCTTGGAGTAGTGCCCACAGGCAAGATTGGCTTCGAGATTTTGGCGACCCACATCGAGGGTGGTGAGCAATTCACGACGGGTTCGCAGGCGATTGGCCGAGATTTCCCCTTGCAATTTGAGCGCTGGGGCGGTGAATTCCATCGCCTTTTCGCGTGAACCATCGACAAACACGGGATCGTATTCGAGTCCGATGCGGGCCGCGAACTGACCGGGGCGGGTATATTCGGGGGCCCCTTCTTTTTGCGGCAACGTGACGACTTGGGGGAGAGAAGGGTGCGGCGGACGTTTCATGGCGACCACGGAAGCCATCGAGGGCCAGTCGGTTGGATAGGGGGTCCGGGCGTTGAGCAGGCGATGAAAGGTGTTGTCGGGGGCGTGTCCCGTGAGGTTATAGTAGTAGCCTGCATGGTGATCACCGGTTCCACGTCCATGGTCACCGAGCGAACGAACGATCGCGAGATGATGAGCCTGCCTGGCGAGAAACGGCAGGTGTTCGCATAGTTGGATGTCTGGGGCCGAGGTGCTGACGGGCTGAAAGGTGCCGCGATATTCGAGTGGTGCCAGGGGTTTCATGTCCCACGTGTCGATGTGGGACGCACCGCCGCTCAACCAGATCATGATCGTCGACTTGGCGACTTTGCTTCGGGGGGGGGATGAACCCAGTGAAGTGGGTGATCCCCCGGGCGAAGCAGGTGATCCCAGGAGTGACGAATTTAGGCTGGGCGAAACGAGCCCCAGGGCGCTGGTGCTGGCAGCGAGCAGCGTCCGACGATCAATCCGCGATCCTGCAGAAAACGGCAGTGGCAGCATGGTGGCAATCTCCTCGCGAGAGGTTTCCGAGTATCCCCTGATTCTAACGGCAAAACGGGATCTTCTCTATCGTGGAATGGAGGGGAATCGATCTTGCGGGAAAACGGGGATCGAGATAGCTTCCGCAGCAGTTCGTCGGCAGAAATTCTTCCGTTACGAACGATTTTTGTTTTGATTCCCTTTACAGGATGAACCGATGTGGTGCTCATCATGCCGGGCGGATGTCGCGGCGGAGTTGTCCACGGACAACCGGCGCATGCTGTGCGCCCGTTGCCAATCGGAATTAGGAGTGGCAGCCTCGGTCGCTCCAAAGGGACCTGCAACCCCACGCGTGATGGAAACCGAGCGAGACGCGCGGGAATTACTGGCGCGTTGGTCAACACAAAATTTGCTGGAAGTAACTCCTGCAGCGACTTCCTCAAGTCCCCCCATCACCAAGCCCAGTGGCGAAACCAAGCCCAGTGGCGAAAATTCAGCTCTGTTGGACGGGCCGTCGGGGTTTGAAGGGCGATCAGGGTTCGAGGGTCTTGCAGGGGGAGTGAAACGGTCGCCGATGCCGACTCGGTCGCTCAACGAATTGCCCACCGGGGCGAGCGAGCCAGCGCATCAGGAGGGATCCGAAGCGGATTCCGCAGAAGATTTTCAGGACTGCCGGGATCACGCGGCGGCAAACAACGCGGCACCGATCGCCGAGCGTCGTCGGCAGCGGCCTCAACCGACACAGCCGTCGCTTCAACCGACGATTGAAAAGCCGGTTCGCGCTTCAACAACGGTCTCATCGCAGGGCCTTGAGCCACATCGGGATGCTGTCGCTCAGGATCACAATCAGGATCGGGTGGTGCGTGAGGCGTTACACAAGCAACTGAATCGACGCTTGGGCTGGTCGACGTTCATGGGACAAGTTTGTGCTTACGGTGGAGTCGCCTTGCTGACGTGTGGCTCAGTACTGGTGGTATCGAGTTATTATGGCGGGCCACCGCAATACCTGCCGACGGGGCTGCTGACAGCAGCGGTCGGGCAGATGATTTTGTTTCTTGGCGTGATTACCCTGATTTCGAGTGGGATGGAACAGACGGTCCACGAGGTCTCGTGGCGAATTGACCATCTTGCCGATGAGATTTTTGAGATGGGTGAGGTTCTGGATGACCTGCGACTGGAACAACGGAAAGGGCGCGGCCGGAGCGAGGGGCCGAAATCGAATCCGGCAGAAAACAGCCCCCAGCGGAAAGCAGCCTGACACCAATCACCCTGGTTTTTTTCATCCTAGAATTTTTCACCCTGGTTTTATCACTCGGGAATTTTTGCCTCTTCGAGCATTTTCACCACCGCTTCCTGGTTCCAGATCTCATCGTCGAGTCGGAGCAGAATAAAGGCCTGTCCGGTCGGGATCGGGATGTCGGCTTTTGCGGTGTGAACGTCTTTTCCGTTGGTTCGATCTTTCGCTTCCGCGATCTGGACGGAAACTTTTTGCCCATTGATCATGACATCGATTGTCTCGGACGATTTGGTATCGAGCGAGCCGCTAATGTCAGTTTCGAATTTCGAGCGAAATTGTGCGGACTGCATTTTCACCGACTGGTCATCACCGATCTTGAGCTTCATATTCCCGATGACCAATTCTCCTTTTCCTTCTTGATGTTTGAATTGGGCGATTCGCATCGAGAAGAACGAGTTGTCCATCGTGATGGCGTTATTGGGCTTCAGTCCCTCGGGAAATTGCATCACGAGAACTTTCTGGCCTACCGCCTCGACTTCCGCAGGAACGGCGGTGATTGTTGGAACGAATTTGGTTGCAAGCCAGAACCCCGTACCGCAGCAGAGTAACAATGAAATTCCTCCGATCCCACCGATGATGAGGCTGGCGAGCAGACAGCCGCTCATCGGTTTTTTTGCGACAGGGGCTGGTGGATTCGGTTGAGCATCGGTCCAGGTATTGTTGCCAGACATTTTGGATCGTATTCCTTGTTTCATTTGTGGTTCCCTGTCTGATTCCGACCAGATCGGAAGCGGACAGGGGTTGGATTTCTGAGCAGCAAGTCACCATCGATGAAGTCATGATCTGAATTTGGCATTCCTGATCTTCACTGGGAATCAGACATGCCGATCAGACCCGTTGCCTGTTAAGATGTTGCTCGACGATGCAAGTGTCAACTCATTTAATGGTAACCCTCGGCAGGCAAAAAAACGAGACTACGAAAGGTTTTCGCGATGAATACCGCAGCAGATGATGGTCCGGACTTGCCACTGGCTGCGGATGCCACCCCGCGCGAACGGGAATTGGCAGCGATTCGCGGGTTAGCAACGGCCTACAACCGGCTACGTGGTGAAATCGGCAAAGTCATCATCGGGCAGACCGAAGTTGTGGACCAGTTGTTGATTGCGATGTTCTGCCGGTCACATTGCCTGCTGATGGGGGTGCCGGGGCTGGCCAAAACGTTACTCGTGAGTACGGTTGCCAAGATCCTGCAATTGTCCTTTCGCCGGATCCAATTCACACCCGATTTGATGCCGTCGGACATTACCGGAACGGATGTGTTGCAAGAGGATCCGGAAACAGGACGACGGTTATTTCAGTTTATGCAGGGGCCTATTTTTACGAACGTGCTGCTGGCAGATGAAATCAATCGGACGCCACCAAAAACTCAGGCGGCGTTACTGGAAGCGATGCAGGAACGGCACGTGACGGTCGGCTCAAACACCTATCGCCTCCCGGTCCCCTTTTTCGTACTGGCAACCCAAAATCCGATCGAACAGGAAGGGACCTACCCGCTTCCGGAAGCGCAACTGGATCGATTCATGTTCAATATCGTGGTGAAATACCCAAACGCCGCCGAGGAATTACGAATTCTCAAACAGACCACGGGGGGAGAAGAGCCACAACTTTCGGTCAGTTTGACAGCTCGGCAGATCCTGGCATTACAGGAAGTAGTGCGAAAAGTTCCGGTGGCGGAACATGTGTTCGTATACGCACGGGATCTGGTCCGAGCGACTCGGCCCAATGAAGCGGATTCACCGAAATATGTGAAAGAGTATCTGAATTGGGGGGCGGGACCGCGGGCAGGGCAGAACCTGATTTTGGGAGCAAAAGCCCGGGCCTTGCTGGAAGGACGATTTCATGTCACGACAGAGGACATCAAGGCGATCGCTCACCCTGTCCTGCGTCATCGGCTCGTAACGACTTTCGCGGCACAAAGTGCGGGGATCACGGCAGACCGAGTCATCGACATGCTGCTTGAAAAAATCCCAGTGGAGATTACTCAACGCGCGGAAAAAATGAATCGCGGTTGATGATCGGGCGCCCAAAATAGGGACACGCAAACAGACGGAATTGAGGATGCCATTGGGGATGCGGCAGGTGGTGTCGCATCACCGAATCGCCGTTTAGGGGTTCAGTTGCGGGTCTGCGCGGCATGCAGTCCCGCTGGGGATTGGCCTGCTGGGATTGTTACGCTGGGGATCGTTCCGCTGGGGGTAGTTCTGCAAAAAAACAGACTCGTCCCCACACGAGGACGAGTCTGAACTTTTCCGCATAACAATTGCATGAAAACCGGTATCAAGGAATCACCACGCCAGCAAGTGGCATTATTTACTTTTCGTCGCCAGCACAGGTCCAGGGGTCGAGTGAAGACGCGTAGGTGAGCAATTCATGGGGCTGGAAATAAATGGCCAATTCTCGGGCGGCTGCGTCAGCACTGTCGCTGCCATGGACGAGATTCATTTGGCGGCTGAGTCCGAGATCGCCGCGAATCGTCCCCAGCAGCGCTTCTCGACCATTTGTCCCGCCGAGCATGGCCCGGATGACGGCGATGGCCTGGGGGCCTTCGACGGCGAGTGCCACGACCGGACCGGATGTGATGAATTCTTCCAGCATCGGATAAAACGGCTTTTGGACATGCTCGGCATAATGCTGTTTCGAAAGTTCTTTGGTGACCGTCAGCATTTTCATGGCGACGATTTTGAGTCCTTTGGATTCAAAACGTCCGAGGATTTCTCCGACAAGTCGACGAGCGACGGCATCTGGCTTAAGCAACACAAAACTACGTTCAATCGACATTGGCAATTCCTTTGGAATGGCTTCCGGTAAAAACAAGGGGAGTGAGACATGGACTTTTCGACTGGTTCAGACCGCGACAGGATTAAGCGTGACACCGGTGGCGAATCGGGTTTGGTCGACTGGGCCTCAATCGTCCACTCAGGCTTTCGTCATCATTTGACGGAATTCCTGGAACAGGTATCCGCTATCATGCGGACCGGCCGAGGCTTCAGGGTGATACTGGACGCAAAATGCGGGAAATTCGCGGTGACGCAGTCCTTCGATCGTTTGATCGTTCAGATTCAGATGGGTGACTTCCAGCGATGAGGGCAATGTCTCGGCGGAAATCGCAAAGCCATGGTTTTGCGAGGTGATTTCCACGCGACCGTTGGCATGATTCAAGACCGGTTGATTCGCTCCTCGATGTCCGAATTTCAATTTGTAGATTTCTGCACCGCAGGCGAGCCCCATTAATTGGTGGCCGAGGCAGATTCCGAAGACCGGGACCCGTCCCAGTAATTTTTGAATGGTTTGAATCGCATAGGTCAAGGGGCGCGGGTCACCGGGGCCATTTGACAAAAAGACGCCATCGGGTTTGTGAGCCAGTACCTCTTCGGCGGTTGCGGTACCGGGAACGACCGTGACCTTACAATTTAGATTTTTCAGGTGTCTGAGGATATTCCATTTCATCCCGTAATCGATCGCCACGACATGGAGTTCGCGACCGGGGGAAGCGGGGGTTGGCAGACCTGATTGGCCGAGTTCGGAAAGTCCTTCCGACCATTCGAAGGATTTTGGCGGCATGACTTCCTGCACCAGATCCCGCCCGACCAGATCAGGACTGTTTTGTGCTTTTTTGACCAGCGAGGCGTCATCCAGATCGACGCTGGAAAGAATCCCGGTCATGGCTCCACGAATTCGCAGGTGGCGAACGAGTGCTCGGGTATCGATCCCTTCGATCCCCACAACATTGGCCTGTTTGAGATACGCGTCGAGAGTTTGCGAGGAGCGAAAATTACTGGGCTGACGACACAACTCACGGACCACGAAGCCCCGCAGAAAGAGACCGCGACTTTCGGTGTCTTCGGTGCTGATCCCGTAATTTCCAATCAGCGGATAGGTCATCGCGACAATTTGACCACAATAGGACGGATCCGTCAGAATTTCCTGATATCCGGTCATGCTGGTGTTGAAACAAACCTCGCCATAAACCTCGCCCGACGCTCCGAAAGCGTTTCCGGTGTAGACAGTTCCATCGGCTAATGCGAGTTTCGCAGGTACAAACAGACTCATGTTTTCCATATCCCCAGTGATGATTGAACAGCCTCTTTTAACAGATTCCTCGTTGGAAATGAAGTGGTCACGAGACAAGAAACGCCGGGAAGCTCAGAGATTCCTGGCCCAAAAACGTTCAGAAACCGGTATGATCGGTGCAACGCGTTGATCCCGCAGAAAGAGATTCTGCAGGATTTTCTGGGGATCCCATTTGCCATCGAGACGCATCGGTGGTTATTTTTATAAGTTGTCGGCGGTTGGTAACTCAAACGGAATCCAGCAGATGACCCAGGCTCAGTTGACCCAGACGCAGAGGAATTGCTCAGAACCCTGGAGTTGGTGGAATCAAATTCCTGTCTCTCGTCGTAAGCTGCTGCAGCTGGGGAGCCTTGGCCTGGCAGGGATGGGTTTGACGCTTCCCGGGTTACTCGGCGCCGATGCTGCTCGATCTCGGCCGGGTCAAGCACCCCTGGCGGACAACTGTATCCTGTTATTTCTGAATGGGGGTCCCAGTCATCTGGATATGTGGGACATGAAGCCGAATGCGCCGGATGGGATCCGGGGCGAGTTCCAGCCGATTGCGACTTCGCTGATCGATTACCAAATGTGCGAACACCTGCCGCGACTTGCCCGACAGGCGCATCAGGCCACGATTATTCGCTCGATGAATCATACGGTGAATAATTCGCATGCCGCCGCGGTTTACGCTTCATTGACCGGACATGACCGGGGAGAGCAGGGGGGCGGGACCAAATCGACCGACCATCCGTCGCTCGGTTCGATCATGGCTCGATTGCGTCCGACGGCTGCGAATGTGGTTCCGCATGTCTGTTTGCCGTACATTACGAAAGAAGGGGCGGGTGGTCCGCCGCAGCCGGGATTTTTTGGTGGTTTTCTTGGGCATTCGCTAGATCCGCTGTTTGTACTGAAGGACCCCAATGCCCCGGATTTCCGCGTTCCTGAATTGTCGCTGCAGACAGAGATCAGTTCTGACCGGCTGTCGGCACGACGAAAATTGTTTGAACTGGCCGAGGGGCCTGGTGAGCGGCTTCCTTCCGCCAGCCGGGAAATGACGCGGATGCAATCGCGGGCCCTGGATTTGCTGACATCGGAAAAAACGCAGCGCGCTTTTCGGCTGACCGACGAGGCGGATGCGACTCGGGACTCGTACGGACGAAACATTTACGGGCAAAGCGCCCTGTTGGCTCGTCGGTTGCTGGAAGCGGGAACCCGGATTGTCACGATCTCGTGGGCACCGGATGCCAATGCGACCTGGGATACTCATGGCAGCAACTTTAAAAGCCTGAAAGGGACCTTGTTGCCTCAGTTTGATTCGGCCTGTGCCAGTCTGATTGCCGACTTGTCCGAGCGGGGGATGCTGGACCGAACGATCGTCGCCGTCTTGGGAGATTTCGGGCGGACGCCACGAATCAATGCCAATGCCGGCGGGCGCGATCATTGGAATTTTTGTTACAGTGTGATGCTGGTTGGCGGGGGATTTCAGCCGGGATTGATTTATGGGACCAGCGACTCAACGGGGGCGTTTCCTGCGAGTCATCCTCTGGTTCCTGGCGATATCATCTCGACGATCTACTCGGCTCTCGGAGTCGATCCCACGACGGACATTCACGACCAGTTCCAGCGCCCGTACCGCGTTGTCCCTGCCGGAGAAATTGTCAGTGATCTGCTGAAAAACCGCGTAAGCTGATTGCGGAATTTTCAGAGATTCGATTCGGACAACCGTAACCCGAATTGATTGTCGGTCGGTCGGTGGGTTGGTAGGATAATATGGCATGCCCCCCACGATTAGGGTTGAATGAAGTCAGGATCATTCCGCTCGGTTCCCTTCTTCTGAACAATCATTCTCAATCAGGTCTTTTGCGGATGGAATCAACACGTTACCAGCACCTTGGAGCTCACGTGGAGACTCAGAATGGTGAAACGGGAGTGCGGTTTTCGGTCTGGGCACCGAATGCGACCGAGGTTTCGGTGCTGTGTGATCTGAATTCGTGGATGCATGGTCGCCACGGGTTGAATCCGAGCGATCAGGGGGTCTGGTGGGGGTTTGTCCCCGGAATGAAGCACGGCGACGCGTATAAGTATGCGGTCCGTACCCGGCAGGGGCACCTGCTGCAGAAATCGGACCCTTACGCTTTTGCGACCGAGATTCCACCCAAAACGGCATCGGTGGTGTATGAATTATCGGGGCACGTTTGGAAAGACGACGAATGGCTACGCCAGCGGGCCTGTTCAAACTGGTATGAAAAGCCGGTTTCGGTGTATGAGGTGCATCTCGGCTCTTGGAAACGTCCGACCGATGGGCGACAATTTTTCAATTATATTGAACTGGCGACGATGCTGGTTGAATACGTGAAGGATCTGGGTTACACGCATCTGGAGCTGATGCCGATCAATGAGTACCCCTTTGATGGCTCGTGGGGGTATCAGGGGACCGGATATTTTGCACCCACCAGCCGGTTTGGCTCGCCGCATGATTTCATGGAATTCATGGATATTTGCCACGCCGCAGGAATTGGGGTGATCCTGGATTGGGTCCCCGCACACTTCCCGACCGATGGACATTCTCTGGGTTCGTTCGACGGAACCTCTTGTTACGAACATGAAGATCCCAAAAAAGGATTCCACCCTGACTGGGGTACGCTGATTTTCAACTACGGTAGGACCGAAGTTTGCGAGTTCCTGTTGTCGAGTGCTCGTTTCTGGATGGAAACCTTTCACATTGATGGTTTGCGAGTCGATGCCGTGGCGTCGATGCTCTATTTGGATTACTCGCGCAAGCCAGGTGAATGGGTCCCAAACATTTTCGGGGGGCGTGAAAATCTCGAAGCGATCGACTTTTTGAAAGAAATGAACACGCTGCTGCACCGCGAATTTCCCGGAGTGTTGACGATTGCCGAGGAATCGACCTCGTGGGGCGGGGTTTCGCGTCCGGTCTACACCGGAGGGCTGGGGTTTGGGATGAAGTGGGACATGGGGTGGATGAACGATACGCTGCGGTACATGCGGCATGAACCAATCCACCGTAAGCACCACCAGAACGAGCTTTCGTTCCGGATGGTCTACGCCTTCACGGAAAACTTTCTGTTGCCGCTGTCTCATGACGAAGTCGTGCATGGCAAGTGCTCGCTGCTGTCACAGATGCCGGGGGATCACTGGCAGAAATTCGCCAACCTCCGTTTGCTGTATGGATATCAGTACACTCAGCCGGGGAAAAAACTGTTATTCATGGGTGGGGAAATTGCGCAGTGGCTGGAATGGAACCACAACACGCAGTTGGATTGGCCGTTGCAGCATGAGCCCATGCATGCGGGGATGACGCGGCTGGTCCGGGACCTCAATCATCTGTATCGCGATGAGCCGGGATTATACCAAGGGGACATGTCGAACGATGGCTTCCGCTGGATTTCCTGCGATGACTGGCAAAACAGCGTTTACGCTTATGTTCGTCAGGGAAAACAGGCGAATGATCGGGTACTGGTGGTGATCAACTTCACGCCGATCCCCCGGTACAATTATCGGGTCGGTGTGCCGACTCCCGGTTACTATATCGAGCGCATGAACACGGATTCGAGTCTGTATGGAGGTTCGAATATTGGCAATGTCGGCGGAGTCTATTCTCAGTCTGGCGCGTGTCATGGTGAAGGCCAATTTGTTTCTCTCACTCTCCCCCCGCTGGGAATGCTGATTCTGAAACCTGTCTCGGTGAACGAGGCGAGCTGAGGTGTGGCCAGCTGAGGTGTGGTGAGCGCTGGGATGTTGTCAGCGCTGGGGTGTGGTGAATTGATGACGGCAGCAATGCAGCAATCGGATGACTTTGACTGGGGCTTAGCGACCCAGGCGATCACCGTCCGAATTCGTTGGTTCGGCATTTGTATTGGGTATGTGCTCGTCAATTTAATCGGACAGGGTCAGAGCAAGGGGATCTTGAATTCGATTCTGCTGCTGGGTGCAATTTACGCATTTCTCGATACGGTCTGGGCGCTGCGAGGCCGCGTATTTCTTAGTGGTTGGCCGGTGTTTATTTCGTTTATGGAAGCGATTTTCATCGGTTTGCTCTGCCATTTCGATCAGGGGCCACTGAGTGCTTTTCGTTTTTATTATTTCCTTTCGCTGCTGGTCTGCTCGATCCGGTACGCACCGCTTGTCACCTGGATGACCTTTGCTTTCCACACGATCAGTTATGTGTCATTGGCTTTGCCGCGTGAGATCGCGACCCGCGACGAGTTTTCTGCGCTGATTTTAACACCTATTTTTATTGGCTGGGTCACCTGGGCCTGTATTTCGCTCTCGGGGTTACTGAAATGGGCCAGCTTCCGCTTGCGGGATTTGAACGGCAAACTGCAGCAGAACCAGGCGCTGCTCGAACAGCGTATCGGCGAACGAACCCTGCAGTTGCAAGAGTCCCAAGCGATGCTGGTTCAACAAGAGAAGCAGGCGGCCTTTGGATTATTGGCTGCGGGGATCGCTCATGAGGTTGGAAATCCGCTGGCGGCCATCAGTTCCCTCGTTCAATTGCTGAACCGACGCAATATCGAAGGAGAGACAAGAGAAAAGTTATCGCTGGTTGATGATCAGTTACGCCGGATTCAAAGAATCTTGCGCGAACTGGTGGACTTCAGTCGCCCCGCCCTCAATCAACAAACCCGTTGCAACATCCATGAAACCATCGATGCCGCGTTGAATATCGCCAAGTACTACAAACGAAAAAAGGGAAAGCAGATCCTGACCCATTATGAGGAAGAGATACCGCTGATGATGATCGTCCGCGATCAACTGGTTCAAGTCTTTTTGAATCTGATTTTGAATGCCATGGATGCGACGGAAGAAGGAGGAACGATCGAGATCAGGACGTTCCGGGACAATTCCTGGCTGAGAATCGATATTCGCGATGATGGACAAGGGGTTCCGGGAGAATTGCGAAACCGGATTTTTCAGCCTTATTTTACGACGAAAGCAACGGGAACGGGCTTGGGACTCTTCGTCTGTCGCAATATCGTTGAACAGAATGGAGGACGAATTGAACTGACCGAGACTTCATCGACAGGGACGGTCTTCAGTGTGTATTTCGAATTGCCTGAGGCCCCCCGATTGCCAACGACAGGACTGGTCAGCGTGGCAGAATCAATCAAAATTTCTGCTTACAACCCCGACCGAATCTTCCCCAGTTCGTGATCTCTCCTTGCCCGTGGGGAGACACGCTACTAGAATTCGGGAGACGTGGTAACCCTTCATCCTCGGTTTCGACTGAAGCGGGTTTCGGCAACAAAGACAGCTGCCGTGACTCGCGATTCCGTGCAGAGGATCAAGGGGATCAATGATTCGCGGCAGCGTGTTATTGCGCCTCAAAACGTCAATGGAACGATCACAACATCGAGATACGGCAGGTTGTCTGTCCCTCATAACATCGGAGGCTGTGTGATGTACGAGCGATTCACTGATCGCGCCCGCAAAGTGATGCAACTGGCAAATCAAGAAGCTCAGCGATTTAACCACGAGTACATCGGTACCGAACATATTCTGCTCGGACTGGTCAAAGAGGGTTCAGGCGTTGCATCGAACGTGCTGAAGAACCTTGAGGTTGACTTACGGAAGATTCGTCTGGAAGTCGAAAAGATTGTTCAATCGGGACCTGATATGGTCACGATGGGCAAGTTGCCACAGACTCCTCGAGCGAAAAAAGTTGTTGATTATGCACAGGAAGAGGCTCGAAACCTCAATCACAACTACGTCGGCACGGAACATTTGCTGCTCGGGTTGATCCGCGAGCAGGAAGGGGTTGCCGCTCAGGTTTTGATGAACCTGGGTTTGAAACTGGAAGATGTCCGCGAAGAAGTTCTGAATCTGCTGGGGCATGGTGTTGAAGGTGGTGCCGAAGGGACGTCCGAGCGTCCTGGAAGTGGTCAGGCTGGCACTGCGGGGAAAACCCCGAAAAGCAAGACACCCGCTCTCGACAGCTTCGGACGTGACCTGACAGAACTCGCCCGGCAATCGAAACTTGACCCCGTCATTGGGCGTGCGAACGAGATTGAGCGCGTGATTCAGATTCTTTGTCGACGACAGAAAAACAATCCCGTATTGCTGGGAGAAGCGGGTGTCGGCAAGACCGCGATCGTCGAAGGTTTTGCGCAGATGGTGGTCAACGGCGAAGTCCCCGAAATTCTGAGGGACAAGCGGATCGTTGTGCTGGACCTTGCCATGATGGTCGCGGGAACGAAATACCGCGGTCAGTTTGAAGAGCGAATCAAGGCGGTCATGAACGAAGTGAAACGTGCGAAGAACACGATCCTGTTCATCGACGAACTTCACACCTTGGTCGGTGCCGGTGGTGCAGAAGGAGCGATCGACGCTTCGAATGTCTTGAAACCGGCTTTAAGCCGAGGTGAAATTCAGTGTATTGGTGCCACCACGCTCGATGAATTCCGCAAATACATCGAAAAGGACGGGGCATTGGAACGTCGGTTCCAAACTGTGATGGTCGAGCCACCTTCTCCGTCCCAAACGATTGAAATCCTGAAGGGGCTTCGAGACCGTTACGAACAGCACCATCGAGTACAGATCACCGACGATGCATTGGCCAAAGCGGTTGAATTGTCAACTCGCTACATCACCTCACGCTGCCTTCCCGACAAGGCGATCGACGTGATCGACGAGTCTGGTGCGAGAATTCGCCTGAAGTCGATGGTTCGTCCCCCCGATTTGAAAGAACTCGAAGGGGAAGTGGAACGTTTGAACGCCGCCAAGGAAGAGGCGGTTGCCAATCAGGACTTTGAGAAAGCGGCATCGCTGCGTGATCAGGCTGATAAGTTGAAGAAGAAAAAGGAAACAATTAACAAGGACTGGCGTGATAAGTCCAAAGAGAAGGAAGGGGTCGTTGACGCCGAAGTCATCGCGGAAGTCGTCGCGAAGATGACCGGTATTCCCCTGACACGCCTTTCGAGTGAAGACGCAGTTCGTTTGCTACGCATGGAAGAAGAACTGCATCGACGTGTTGTGAGCCAGAACGAGGCGATCAAGCAGGTTGCCAAGTGTGTCCGACGGAGCCGCAGCGGCTTGAAGGATCCACGTCGACCGACCGGTGTGTTTCTGTTTGCCGGTCCAACTGGTGTCGGAAAAACACTCACCGCGAAAACCCTGGCCGAATTCATGTTTGGTGATCAGGATGCCTTAATCCAGATCGACATGAGTGAATACATGGAGAAGCACAACGTCAGCCGACTGATTGGTGCTCCTCCAGGTTATGTGGGATTTGAAGAAGGGGGACAGCTGACCGAGAAGATCCGTCGACGTCCCTATGCGGTTGTGCTGCTCGATGAAATCGAAAAAGCGCATCCCGATGTCTTCAATATGCTGCTGCAAATCATGGAAGAAGGACATTTGACCGACAGCTTTGGTCGGAAGGTGGACTTCAAAAACACGATTCTGATCATGACCACCAATGCTGGCGCCTTGGCGGTCAACAACGAATTTGGTTTTGCTCCGAAAGATAACGACACCAGCTACGATCGCATGAAAGAACGTTTGCAGCATGAGCTGGAACGAGAATTTAAGCCCGAGTTTCTCGGTCGACTCGATGAAGTGGTGGTCTTCCGTTCGTTGACGGAAGAGAACCTCAAGCAAATCGTAGTGATTGAGTTGGCAAAAGTGATTGAGCGGTTGGCAGAGAAAGGTCTGGCGCTGGTTCTGACCGAGGAAGCCAAGCAGTTCATCATTTCGAAGGGGAACGCCATGGAATATGGTGCACGTCCACTTCGTCGTGCGGTCGAGACTTACATCGAAGACCCGTTGTCAGAAAACCTGCTTCAGGGATCCTTCGAAGGCTCGAACACGATCACGGTCAATGTGAAGAGTGTGGGGGATTTGAAGCAACTTGACTTCGAAGCTTCGGTTCAGGAAGCCCCTCCTGCTGCCGAGCTCGCGGTTGCACCTTCAGCGTAATGTAATTGCGGTTTTTCAAAAAACAGTCCGGTTGATTGATTCGACCGGGCTGTTTTCATTTCCGCATGGCAGGGATGACAAGTATTGGTTGAAAATCGGCAATAGAAACGTCTTGAATACACGTCGATGGGATTCTGATGAATGAGCCCGATCATTAGAATTTTCTGATTCTTGAAAGTGAACTCGTTGACACCGCTTGGTTGCGCTCGTTAAAACGGAATTGTGGAAGAATGTGAGTTGCGGTTAAAGCACGGTGGGATCCGTGTGATGAATGGTCTGCGTCAGGGAGGTTCGGCGCTCAAGGCTGTTGATCTTAATGTCTTCGTGAGAGGGTAATTTCTATGATGGCTCGTTTTGCAAAACTTGTACTCGTATTGGTATCGGGGGTTGGCTTTGCAATCGGATCTCCCGTCGAAAGCCAAGCGGGCGTTATCCCCTGGGTTTACGATGCCATTTTTGGCCCCGTTGGCAGCATGTACGGCGGTGGTGGCGGTGGATATCCGATGTCAGTCGGCTACGCTCCTGCCTATTCCGCAGGCTATGCGCCGTATTCGGTCGGCTATGCACCCTACAATGTGTCCTACGCGCCTGTGTCGATGGCCCAGTATTCCACGAGCGGATCCGGGTGCAATTCGTGTAGCCAAGCGGCCTATTACGGTCCCGTAATGGGCAATGAGGGATATGCGTCTGCAGCTTGTTCAACGTGTGGCTCGGGCAATTGCTCGACCGGTGCGAATTGTTCAAACTGCAATGTGAACTCTGGATCCACCACCAGCGGCTACGGTCCGGCGGGTATTTCTGGACCAGTACCCGATTCCAATCATAATGCGCGGGGAGAAACCAGCCGCATCCGGGATCTGGAGCGGAAAATCGAAGAGTTGGATCATCGCGAAAAACAGACCGAGCGATTTTTGAAACGGCAGAATGCGGATTACATTCCCGAACCATTCAGACCGAGCACCTACCTCGAGGAAGAAGTTCCGGCACGGCGGAAGCAAATGTCGATTGAATCGGACTCGGCAAACCCCAACAATTTTCAGACACCGATCAATCGTGGCCGAACAGCTCCTTCGAACCTTCCGACCGAAGAAGAAAACCGCAAGCCTGTGCTGTCGATTCCTGGTCAGGGCGAGGGGGGGACTTCGATTCAGAACCACGACGCCAATGGGTCATTTAAAGAAACCGAACCTCAAGCCCTGCAAATTGAACGACGGCTGACCAGTCGTGCGATCGTTCCACGTGAGCGGATGCAGATTGTGACTAAGCAAAGTAAGCTCTCCTCTGTTGCGAAGACCCCGCAGCGTCCCGCGACTACGGTCGAATCCACACGTCCCGCCGAATTGGCTCGTAACTGAGTTTGATCCGCACCTGGAGCAGGCTCTGCATTGAACCGATGCAGAGCCTGCTTTTATTACTATGCTTTCCCGGCCAACAAAAGTTGTCTGGGGAATTCTTTTGGGTTCGAGTTGCTCGGGTTGAAGCCCCAAAATCGCCATTCGAGGGCCATCTGATGAGGGTGGTCCATGCTCTGAGTGGCACATTCAAGGATGATCTTGCGTATGTTTCTGGGAATTGAAATCGGTGGGACCAAGTTGCAACTGGGAGTTGGTCTAGGGGACGGTTCTGATTTCGTCGCTCTCGAACGACGGGATGTCGATATCGCTCGTGGTGGCCAGGGGATTCGAGAACAAATTCGCGAGGTGGGCCGGAAGCTCGTAGCGGACCATCAGGTGCAGCGGGCGGCTTATGGTTTCGGGGGTCCGATTTTTGGCTCACGCGGGATTGTTCAGACCAGTCATCAGGTGGCAGGCTGGGACGATTTTCCGCTCAGTCAGTGGACCGAGACGGAACTCGGTGTCCCCACCAAACTGGGTAATGATTGTGATGTGGCCGCTTTGGCCGAAGCCAATTTCGGGGCAGGTCGAGGAGCTCGCAGCGTTTTTTATGTGACCGTTGGGACGGGAATTGGTGGTGGACTGGTTTTCGATCGACAAATCCATGGAACCGATCGCCCGGCCTCTGCGGAAATCGGGCACCTGCGACCGGGCCTCGATTGTGTCACCTCGAAGCAAACCATCGAATCACAGGCCGCCGGACCCGGGATCGCTCTCGCGACGCAAGGGCGACTGGAAGCGCTGCGGATCGCTGGCGACGCAACTCGCGATTTTCAAGATCTTCGTGAACGCTGTCACGGCGATTTTCTCTGCTTGACGACAAAATCGATTGGGGAAGCCGCCGTCGCCGGGAATCTGTTGGCAAGAGAGCAGTATCGCAAGGCAACTCAGGTGCTCGGCTGGGGGATCGCACAGTTGATCACGCTGGTTGCACCCGAAGTGGTCGTGGTGGGGGGAGGCGTGTCGCTGGTCGGTGAAGAGGTCTTCTTTGCACCGCTCAGAACCGCAGTCCAACAATATGTTTTCCCACCGCTGCGCAATGCTTATCGATTGGTCCCCGCAGAACTGGGTGAGACTGTCGTGGTTCACGGTGCGTTGGCGCTGGCTCGCGGCAATTGAGTTGACTCGGTTGAGTTGGCTACAGCGTTGAGTTGACTGTGAAGCCTACGTCTACTGCGCACTGATTGGACGAGGTAAATCAAACACGCGGGTGGTGGAACAGGCCGCCGGACCGGTTTGACTAATATCTGCCTGGTACAATCGGGTCCCCGCTTCAGTCGGATACCGCCCGTCGATACAAGCCTGACAGAGTGAACTGCCGGGCAAGTCGACGCTGCGGGCAATGGCACTTCGGGACAAGAATCGCAAGCTGTCCGCACCAATCGCATCCGCCATGAGCTGCTCGATCTCCGGGGTCAATGTATCATTGGCACTCATGAATTTCGGGGCAAATAATTGACTGGTGGTGGACATATCAATGCCGTAAAAGCACGGTGCCAAAATCGGAGGGCAAGCGACGCGAACATGAACCTCGCGCACACCCCCACGATCCCGCAACTGTGAAATCAGCACCTTCATCGTGGTGGATCTGACAATCGTATCTTCGACGAGGAGCACACGTTTTCCTGCGAGCACTTCGGGAAGAGGGGTGTATTTCATGCGGGCCTTATCTTCGCGATTGGCTCCATCAATGAACGTTCGCCCCATATAACGATTGCGGATCAACCCTTCGAGACAGGGGATGCGAAGCGTGTAGGCCATGCTGTCGGCCGCCGCCTTGGCGGTATCGGGAACCGGAACGACAATCGTATCTCCATCATCCAGTGGACAGACGGGATTGTTTCGTTCTTGTTTTGCCAATTCCTCGCCGAGACGTTTGCGCGTCAGGTAGACACTTCGTTCGTCGAGTGTGCTGGCGACGTTGGCGAAATAGATCCACTCAAAAAAGCAATGGGCACGTCGAGGACTGGCCACAAACTGTTTGACTTCCAGTTTTCCATTCTGGATGAGCACTGCGTGTCCAGGTGGAACGTTTTTGATGGAATCCTGTTTGAATCCCAGATTAGCCAAAGCGACGCTTTCGCTGGCGGCGGCAAATAAAGACCCCTCGACCGCGTAGCAAAGTGGCCTGATTCCCAGCGGGTCCCGCGCGACGAACATTTCGCCAAGTGCATTGAGAAAGACGACGTTCCAGGCACCGTCTAATCGCTCGCTGAGATGCGAAAGGACTTCCAGCAAGGTGGGCTGACGATCACCGGACAACAGTTGTGAGATGATATGCATCAGCACTTCGGTGTCCGTATCCCGTGCGAGATGAAAGTTCGGTACCGACAGGATCTCGTCTTTAAGTTGTGTGTAGTTTGCTAACTGGCCATTGAAGCCAAACGCGAACCATTTATGCTTCTCGATATGGTGACGCTCGAATGGCTGGGCATTGCCGCGATCATCCGCGCCGCAGGTTGCATAACGAACATGGCCAATCGCCGCTGGTCCCGCGTAGCGGTCCATCAGGGCCGTCGCCTCATTCTGGTGATTGAGGTGGAAGACCTCGGTTACGGTGCCGACATCTTTGTAGGTATCAAGCAATTGCGGATGCCCAGGTCGATAAACCGTCATCCCGGCGGCAAGTTGCCCACGGTTTTGAATTTCGAGCAACAGTCGCGACATGTGACGCGACACCTGTCCAGGATTTTGCTTGGGAGCCATTCGGCTGGTCTCACCCGGCAAATGATAAATCGCGGCAATTCCACACTCATGATAGAGGTCGGCCACAGCATGTCCTTGAGGGAAGACTTTTCATTTCACCGCGAAGAAACCAACACAAAACGAATTTGGAATCTGGCTTCAAAACAGGGCCGAATCCACTTGGATCAGGCGAAAAAACGTTCCCGGATTGTATCGATCAAAACAGTACACACATCCACGTCTTCGGCCAGAGATTGACGCTCTTTCGAAATTCATTCCGTGTGTGCTCATTCGCACGAAGACAGGATGATACTCCTTCTTCACTCGTAGACCAACCCACCCATGATGGATTTTCGCCCGTGCGAAATATTCGGGATTCCATCAGCCGAACAGACTGGAATGGATGCCCCAAAATCAAAACCTCACCCTTCGCTTCGCTCCATTTTTTGCAGTGAGTTCCGCAGAAACCGTTCCAGGACAATATATCCGGTTTGTTCGAGCCCCAGGGAATGATAGACGCTCAAGGCGTTGGAATTGGACTGTTCGGCGTAAAGACGTAGGCCAATCACGGTTGGGCTGCACCGGGCGAGCTCTTCCAAGTAAGCGTGCAGTTGCCGAAAAACACCCTGTTGCCGAAAGTCAGGATGCACGTAGACGCTCTGCAACCACCAAATTTCGCCATTCCTCCAGTCACTCCATTCCGAAGTATGCATGATTTGTCCGATCACACGGCCAGCGGAGACGGCCACGAAATACCGGCCGTAGTGCGGATTTTTCAATAATTCCCGAACTCCTGCCCCGATGACGGCTGGAACCAGTTCGAGCCCTTCGGTTTCGGCTGCCAATCGCGTATTCAAATCGGCGATCACTTCCCAATCTTCTGGGACCGCTGGCCGAATTTCGAATGGTGAGGATGTCATCTTTTGCGGTTCCGTTGGCTTTCGAATCGATGGAATTTGACTCGATTCGGGAAATTGGTGATCGGACAGGGGAACATCCGACATCGTAACAATGGCAGCCGGTCATGAAAAACCGTTGGCCGAAGATTGAACATCGCCGTAAAACCGGGAGGCTTCATTGGACGGAGCGGATCGGGATGCTTAGAATCCGCGTGCGGTCGATAAACACGGTTCGAGCCCTTGATTTGAGGATCGTCTGATGATTGGTCACGCTCGCTGTTCAGGCTTGAATGTCTCTTGTGTTGTGATCCTCGCGCTCGCATCCCAGTCCCTGTGGTCCCAGTCCCTGTGGTCGGACGATCAGGTTTCGCAAGGACCACAAGCGGGCCAACCGACGGCCCCCCCGGAAATCCAATCGCCTGTGTCTGTCGATGCGGCAGCCAGTTTACCAAAAGACAAATCCGTTCAGGAATTGGCTCTTCAAGCCAAGAAATCGGTTGTGGTCGTGACGTTTACAGGGCGCGATGGCCAGCGTCAGGGGTTGGGGGCGGGTTTCATTCTGACGAGCGAGGGTTTGATTGCGACCAATTTGCATGTGATCGGTGAAGCACGTCCGATTCAGGTCGAATTACATGACGGTCGCAAGTTTGATGTTGTCGCCGTTCACGCAACAGAACGCTCGCAAGACCTGGCGATCCTCAAGATTGATGCCAAGGAACTTCCCGTGCTGCCGCTGGGAAATTCTGACGAATTGCAAGAAGGGCAGGCTGTGGTCGCGATCGGCAATCCGCTAGGGCTTGAGCGGAGTGTTGTGAGTGGCGTTCTCTCGGGTCGGCGGGAAATTGAAGGCCGATCGATGCTGCAAATTGCCTTGCCAATCGAACGGGGTAATAGCGGAGGCCCGCTGCTCGATCTGCAAGGACGTGTGCATGGTCTGTTAACCTTGAAATCTCTGAAGACCGAAAATCTCGGCTTTGCCATTGCCGTGAATTCCCTGAAACCATTACTCGTAAAACCCAATCCGATTCCGATGAGCCGGTGGCTGACCATCGGTGCCATGGATCCCGATGAATGGCTGGTTCTCCCCGGTGCCCGTTGGCGGCAGCGAGCGGGCCAGATTGCCGTCGATGGTCGTGGTGGAGGCTTTGGTGGCCGCGCACTGTGCCTCGCCGCCGAAATTCCGCGGGAGGTCCCGTATGAAGTCGCTGTCCAAGTCAAATTCACACCGGGTGACGGAGCGGCAGGACTTGCTTTTCATGCGGATGGCGGCGACCGACATTACGGTTTTTACCCCAGCAGCGGGAACATGCGGCTCAGTCGTTTTGATGGTGCTGACGTGTACTCGTGGGCGGTTCTGAGTGAAATTCGTTCGCCGGCACTCAAAAAAGAGGGTTGGAACGCCCTAAAAGTCCGTGTCGAATCCGAGCGGATTTTGTGCTACCTCAATGGAGTGCTGGTCTTTGAAACAAAAGATGATACCTACAAGACGGGAAAAGTCGGTTTGTGTAAGTTCCGACAAACGGAAGCGGAATTCAAAGGGTTTCGCATTGGTGACAACCTCAGCGAACCCCGTGCCTCGGACGAGTTGGTCTCGCGGGTTACCAAGGCGGTCGATGGATTAACGCTCAACGATGAACTCGCCAAAGCCTCAACCCTAAAGTCCTTGGCGACGGAAGAGGCCAATGTCGCCGAGTTGCTTGAACTTGAAGCGAAATCCCTCGAATCACGAGCCGCCTCGGTAAGGCGGCTGGCGAGCGAAATTCACGTCAAAAAAATCTTGGCGGAACTCGAAAGTGTGATTCAGGCGGAAACGGTCGATTTACTGCGCGGGGCGTTGCTGATCGCCAAGCTGGATAACCCCGATCTGGAAATCGAGGGCTACATCCAGGATGTGGAAAGACATGCCAAACGAGCCGGCAGCGGAGTCGCTGCGGATGCCAGCGAAGACGATCGTTTAAGTGCCCTCAATCGTTATTTGTTCGATGAGCAAGGTTTTCATGGGAGCCGGACCGATTACGATAACCGATCGAATAGCTATATCAACGAGGTTCTTGATGACCGCGAGGGGCTTCCGATCACGCTGACGGTTGCCTATATCGAGATTGCCAGACACTTGGGCCTGAATGTGGTCGGCGTGGGAATGCCGAGACATTTTCTGGCACGGCATGAACCCCGGACGGGGGGGACGCAGCTGATTGATGTTTTCGAGCGTGGCCGCCGGTTGACCTCGGCGGAGGCACAATCAAAATACGAAGAGTTAAGCGAGACTCCCTGGAAAGAGTCTTATCTTAACTCGATCACCTCGCAGGCGACTTTGGAACGGATCCTGCGAAACTTATTCAATGCCGCCTACGAACTGCGTGAGTTGGATCGAATGTTACGGTATACGGAAGCCATTCTGGTGCTGGCACCCAATTCCGCACAAGATCACCTCGTGAAAGCCTTCCTGAGCTACGAAACTCAACGTTGGCAGCAGGCACGCGATGAAATCGAATGGCTGACCAATCATGAATCCGACATCAATCGCGAACGGATTGAAGAACTGGCGCGGGCGATTGCTCGCGATTCGCAAAAGTAATCCGTTTCTGACAACGAAACGATTTTTGTCGAGAACTTTCGGATCACCGTACTGTCTTGTCCCATTTCATTCCAAGAATCGAAGACAATTCATTCCCGGCTCAATCCGGTCTTTCCCGGCTAAATCTTGCTCAATCAAGCCTCTTTCCAGCCAATTCGCAATTCTCACAAATTCGGAATTCCTGATGCCTCTTGTCGTGATTTTGGTGTTCGACTACGATGCAATGGATATGATTTGCGGGCCTGAGTTCAACTGGCACAACTCGTTTGACTTGACTGTCAACCATTTCTGAAATCCCCTCATCAGCGGATACCTTTTATGAAGCTGCACGCTCCATCACGCACATCGGGTGTTTTGACGATCAGTGTCGTTTTTCTGGTGGCAACCACCATCTTTGCTCAACAAATTGGTGGTGCTCAGGGGCCCGAGCAGGCCACTGTGAAACTCGTAGCAGACATGATTACCAAGTACCACATCAGCCAAAAGCCGCTTGATGACCGTATCTCTGCCATGATTTTGCAGAAATTCATCAAGGATCTCGACTCACAAAAGCTGTATTTCCTCAAGTCCGACATCGATGGTTTTGCCAGATATCGTGACCAACTGGACGACCTGTTGAAGGCCGGAAACGTCAATTTTGCACACGAAGTCTTCAAGCTTTATCTGCAACGTCTCGATGAACGGCTTGCTGTCGCTCATCAGTGGATCGATGCCGCACATGATTTTTCTCTTGATGAATCGATGATGATTGACGGTGAACAAGTGGCGTGGGCGCCCGATGTCAAAGAATTAAATGATCGCTGGAGAAAGCGGGTCAAGTACGAATTGCTGTCGTTGGAACTGGACAAGGTGGCCACCGACGAAGCACACAAGCGTTTGCATAAGCGCTACGAGACGATCAAGCGGAATGCCCACGATACCGAAGATAACGAAGTTCTCGAAATGTTTTTATCGTCCGTCGCACATTGTTTCGACCCACACTCGAGCTACATGTCTCCCCAAACCGTCGAAGACTTTCAGATTCAGATGCGATTGAGTCTGCAGGGGATTGGTGCCGCGTTACGCTCTGAAGATGGAATGACCACCGTAGCCCAGATCGTCGCTGGCGGTGCTGCTGAAAAAGATGGCAGACTGAAAGTGGGGGACAAGATCGTTGGCGTGGGCCAGGACGATGGTGATTTCCAAGACGTCATCGAAATGAAGCTCAACCGGGTCGTTCGGCTGATCCGTGGCGAGCGTGGAACAAAAGTGCGGCTCAAGGTTTTACGCGAAGCCGGCCAGACCACGATGATCGAACTTGTCCGGCAGACGATCGAACTCAAGTCGTCTGAAGTTAAAGGGGAAATCATCCAAACCAGTGAACGCCTGGGCGATGTACAGGGTTCGCCAAAATATCGAATTGGTGTCATTAACATTCCGTCGTTTTACAGGGACTTTTCGGGTGCCCAGCAGGGTAAAGACGATTTCAAAAGCACCGCTCGCGATGTTGCCAAAGTTCTCGCCGAATTCAAGACGAATGGTGGCGTGGACGCCGTTATGGTCGATCTGCGAATGAATGGTGGTGGTGCCCTCAGCGAAGCGATTGAAGTGACCGGATTGTTCATCGATCAGGGACCGGTTGTTCAGGTCAAAGAACAAAACGGGAAAATTAAAAGCCACGATGATGAGGAAGCCGGGTTGGTTTATGGGGGACCATTGGTGGTCGTCTGCAATCGACTTTCCGCATCCGCCTCGGAAATCTTCGCTGCAGCGATCAAAGACTATGGTCGCGGGATTGTCATTGGTGACAAAACCACCCACGGAAAAGGGACCGTACAAAACGTCATGCCCGTGAGCAGCCAGATGTTTAAAATGATCCCAGGAGGGAAAGATCGCGGTGCGGTGAAACTGACCATTAACCAGTTCTATCGCGTCAACGGTGACAGTACTCAGCATCGTGGCGTCGAGTCGGATGTCGTGATTCCCTCACTGATTGACAACATGGACTTGGGGGAATCTTTTCTCGACAACGCCTTGGCTTTCGATCACGTCCCCGCTGCACGACATGCCCAGTTACCATTCGTGAACGCTCAACTGGTTGGAACATTGCGAGACAACAGCCAAAAGCGAATTGCCGTGGATCCCAAGTTCCAGCAAACGCTCAAGGATATTGATCGCTATCTCGCTCGGAAGAGTCGCAAATCGGTCTCTTTGAACGAAGACAACCTACGAGCCGAACGCGAAGAGGATAAGGCCGCGAAGGAAGTCGAAAAGGAAGAGGAAGAGCACGAGACCAAAAGCGAATCGGCTCCGGTCTTCGCCAAGACCGAATATAATAATGAGCTCCTTTACATCACCAGCGATTACACGGGACTTTTAAAGAGCCAGAAAACCGCAGCAACTCGATAAGGTGACTGCCTCATTCTTGAAAGTCTGATCGATCAACGAAAGACGTTTATGCCCCGCATCAGCGGATCATGAACGTTTTTTGTTTTGATCACGGATGGTGTGGTGTTGCTCGACTCCATCGAATTTCCTGAGACTTGATCGAATTTCCCGAGACTTGATTTTTCAGAGAGCAGATCCGTATTTTTATGGCGATTATTGAAGTCCATCAACTGGCGAAGCATTACCAGGTTTTTCGAAAAAATGCCGGGTGGAGCGCTTCGATCACAGGTCTATTTCATCGCGAATATCATACGGTTCGCGCCGTGAAAGAAGTCGGGTTTCAAATTGAACGGGGCGAGATGGTGGCGTTTCTGGGCCCGAATGGGGCTGGAAAAACCACCACGCTGAAGTTGCTTTCAGGCCTGATCTATCCAACCTCGGGGACCGCGACTGTCCTGGGGTATATCCCCTGGCAGCGATGTAATGCCTACCGAAAACGATTTGCCTTGGTCATGGGGCAAAAGAATCAACTCTGGTGGGATCTTCCCGCACAAGAATCCTTTATCCTTCATCGGGAAATCTACGATATCGAACCGGTCCCGTTTCAGCGGAGACTCGACGAACTGACGGATCTACTGGAAGTTCGGCAATTGATCAAACAGCCCGTGCGTGAACTTTCACTCGGTGAACGAATGCGGATGGAACTGATTGCATCACTGTTACATTCACCGGAAGTTCTGCTGCTGGATGAGCCGACGATCGGCCTGGATGTGGTCTCGCAGCGTAAAGTGCAGGGATTTCTGCGCCACTATCAGGCCGAACAGCAAATGACGGTGCTACTGACCAGTCATTACATGAAAGATGTGGAAGCCCTTTGTCGCCGGGCGATCATCATCAATGAAGGGGAAATCAAACATGATGGCCCGCTGGCGGATATTGTCGACCGGTTCAGCAGCGTAAAACAGATTCACCTTCAATTCGCGGGAAACGAAATTCCCGTCGACTTGGAACGGTATGGAAAAGTGATCGATCAGGTGCCCCCCCGCGTCAAACTCGAGGTCCCCAGGCAAGAACTTCCCACGATCCTGGCGGCGCTGCTCGATCGGTATGCGATCGAGGATGTTGGAGTTCAAGAACGCCCGCTGGAAGATGCCATCGCACAATTATTTAGCCAAAAGAGTTCTGATCAATGACACGGATGACTTCCACAATGCGGGTGAAGTGGTGCATCCTACGAACCTCGATCGAAGAGCGGCTTGTTTATCGGGCCGACTTTGCCTTCGCCACCCTGGTTCGCTTTCTGCCGATTGTGACGCAGGTCTTTCTGTGGGGGGCCGTCTACGATGCGACCGGGCCGGATGATACCAAAGTCATCAACGGCTATACCTTTGGTGACATGGTCGCCTACTCGTTGCTGGTCATGGTCAGTCGTGCCTTTTCGTCGATGCCCGGCCTGACCACGGGAATTGCCCGCGATATCCGCGACGGTGCCGTGAAAAAATTTCTGATACAGCCGATCGATCTGCTCGATTACCTTTTCTGGCATCGCGTGGCCCACAAGTTGGTATATTATGCGGTAGCGTTTTTTCCGTTTGTTTTTGTCTTCTGGCTCTGCCGAGACTATTTTCATGCGTGGCCCGATTCGATCACTTTCGCAGGGGGGTTGGTTTCGCTGCTCTTGGCATTTGTCGTTGGTTTTTTGATTGAAAGCCTGATGGGACTGTGTGCATTCTGGTTCCTGGAAGTCAGCTCTCTCGTGTTTGTCTACATGATGTTGAGTTACTTTCTCTCGGGTCACATGCTGCCGCTCGACTGGCTGCCGGAACCCTATGCCAGGGGAATCCAACTGCTCCCCTTCAAATACCTCGCCTTCGTCCCGGCCGGGATCCTGCTGGGGAAGTATGATCATGCCCAATTGATGATCGAATTATTACAGGGTTTCCTGTGGGTGATTGTGTTGTTCGCTCTAAACCGACTTGCACTCTCACGGGGACTCCGTCGCTATAGCGCTTACGGCGGTTGAGACCACGATTTTGATTGCGTACTCAACACAACAACCTGCCTTTTTACTGATATCGCGACCATGGCATCCCCTTCTACGATCTCTTCCCCAAGTGAAACTTCGTCGGGAGTTTACGGTCGGATCTTCTGGCTCGCCTACTTAGCCAATTCAGCCCTCGTGATGGCCAATGCGCTCACGTTTCGTTTTGCGGAATTAGTTCACTATCTCGGTGGCTCGGAAAGTGCCGTGGGGGATATTGTTGCCCTGGGAACGCTCATCGCAGTCGCGGTTCGACTGAGTGTGTCCCATGTGCTGGATGACTATGGAACGCGCCGCTTGTGGCCAATCTGTTCTTTGTTGTTCATTGCGGGCTGTGGGCTCTTCATCGCCGCAACACAGTTTTACGGATTTTTATACATCGCTCGAATCGCCTATTACGTCGGGTTGACGGGCATGTTTGCCTGTTCGATGACACACATTCAAAATCACGTTCCATCAGAACGAAGGACCGAGATTATCGGCAATCTGGGGAGCAGTGGTTTTGTAGGGATGATCCTCGGTTCGAATCTCGGTGACTGGATCCTGCGCTCGGTGCATGAGCCACGGTTGCAATTTCTGATTTTGTTTGGGGGGGCCGGACTGATCGGACTTTTCTACTTGGCCATCGTGATCGCGCTCACGTGGGACGAAAAGGCTCATGGTCGTCCCGCATCGCCGACGGCCCTGCGGCTGATGTTTCGCTTTTGGCCAGGAACGGTCGTGCTGGCGGCGATGACCATGGGTTTAGGGGTCACTGCCACGCAGACATTTTTGACGCGATATGCCACCTCGCAACAGATTGAGGGGATCGGCGTGTTTTTTACCGGATATGCAATTTCCGCCTTCGTGTTTCGGTTATTAGTCCAGAATTGGAGCCGCACCCTGGGCCGGCACTGGATGCTGGTGCGCGGCTTATTGGGACATGCCGCGGGCCATTTTCTGCTGGGTTATGTCACGGAAGGATGGCAGTTTATCCTCCCTTCGATTGTCTGCGGATTTGGTCATGCACTCTTGTTTCCCGCAGTCGTCTCGCTGGGATCCGGCGCGTTTCCCAAAGAGTGTCGTGGGGCAGGAACGGCAATTATTCTGGGATTCACCGATTTTGGAGCACTGGTCTTTTCGCCAATTCTGGGGCGCATTGGCGATCACTATGGCTTTCCGGCGATTTATCATACTTCCAGTGGCATCGCCCTGGTGACAGCAATCGGTTATTCCCTCATCGCAATGCGTCACGCGGATGAAGAATCCTCCCCCTCCAGGGGATGACAACAGATGACAACATAAGTCTCTCGTTTCGACGAGGAAGAGACGTATCGAACAGGAAGAAACACCTCACCTTCGTTGTAGGAATCGCTCGAACCAATGAAGTCTCGATCGCGGTTTGGGACTCATTGGGCCAGTCATGACGGGAACAGATTTCAAGTCGCGTTTTGGTGAGATTCCGCCAGCGATGGAATCTCGCTCTGCAATGCGGTATCAATAGAGTCGTCGGATTTGCAAGTTCATTCCCATTCCGTGGATTGTGATTTTGAGACAGAGACTTTCTCGATAACGAGTTTCACCATGTATCGTTGCCAGCCTGTTTTGATCTTTGGGTTCTGTTGGTTTCTTGCTGTTGCTGGAATCAGTTCCGCAGCGGAAGCGATCACACTCGAAAATGCGGTAGACCCAGGAGCCAATCGGCGAGACGAAGCGATGGCCACCCAGTTTTCACTGGAAAAAGCGGTTGCGTTTCTGGATACCGCCGCGCTCCATTGGCAGAAACAACAAAAGTGTTTTACCTGCCATACCAATTACGCGCATCTGTATGCCCGCCCCGAGACAGCGGCGGCCGAGCCGGCGTCGGTAGAAGTCCGCAAATTTGCCGAAGAACTGATCACCAAACGCTGGAATGATGCCGGCCCACGCTGGGATGCTGAGGTGATTGCCACGGCAGCAGCACTGGCTTTCAACGATGCCGCCACGACGGGGCATTTGCATCCACTGATCCGTACTGCCCTGGATCGCATGTTCACGCTGCAGAGAGACGATGGGGGATTCACCTGGATTAAATGCAATTGGCCACCGATGGAATCCGACGATCATTATGGCGCCACACTCGCCGTCATCGCGATCGGCAGTGCCCCCGACAATTACAGCAAAACGGAGGCAGCCCAAAAAGGCTTGGCCAAGCTGCAAGACTACCTGAAGCGAAACCCCGGCCCCACGCTCCACCATCGTGCGATGGTTCTTTGGGGAAATTCTTATTTGGACAGCCTTTTATCCGGCACGGAAAAACAGCAGATTATCGACGACTTGCTGGCCCTGCAGAAACCAGACGGGGGTTGGGGGCTGGCGACACTGGGGGACTGGAAACGAGCCGATGCGGAACCGCAGGACATTGAGTCGAGTGACGGCTATGGAACCGGTTTTGCCTTGTATATTCTGCGACGAGGGGGCCTCGCTGCAACGGATCCACGAATTCAACGAGGTGTCACCTGGCTGAAAACTCATCAACGTGAAAGTGGACGCTGGTTCACGCGGTCGTTGCACAAAGACAGCCGGCATTATATCACCCACGCAGGGACCGCCTTTGCGCTCATGGCACTGAAAGAATGTGACCCGCAATAAATTTTATTCAGATCGCGCTCTGCAGTGCGGTGGGTGTCCCCCATCGCACTGCGCACTCCAAAAAAGGAATTCGCAAGGATGCACGCATTCTTACTCATGAGCGTCTTGATGGCAGAGCCGACTTCGACATCGATTCCGATCGGGAAATCGATGGTGGAAGCTCGCTTCGGCGAAGTCTCGTTGAAGTTATTCACCTATAAACCCCCGAATTATTCTGCCGGGCCGATGTTGATGGTCTTTCATGGGGTCTTGAGAAATGCCGACGAATACCGGGATGATTCGGTGGAGATGGGGGACCGTTTTCGCGCGTTGATTGTTGCACCCCTGTTCGATGAAACGGTTTTTCCCAAATCCAAATATCAGTTTGCCGGTATCCTGAATGAAGGGAAGGCTGCTTCGAGTGACGAATGGACTGGCGAATACATCAACCGGATCACCAAAGACATTCGAATGCGGGAAAACCAGCCTGAAATGCCGCTCTACTTGATTGGCCATTCTGGGGGTGGTCAGTTTCTCGTCCGCACTTCGGCATTCGTGAAGACCGAAGCGACCCGGATTGTTGCCGCCAATCCGGGGACTCACTTATTCCCAACACGCGATGCGGAATTTCCGTTTGGCTTCGGTGGCTTGCCAGAAACCTTGCAAACAGAGGCCAAACTGCGGTTCTATCTCGCACAACCCTTGATGATTTATCTGGGGTCCCATGATACAGAACGGGATGAATATCTGGATGTTTCCCCACCCGCCGATGCGCAGGGGCAAACTCGATTCGAGCGAGGCCAGAACGTGTTTGCTGCGGCAAAAAAAATGGCCGAAGACCGGCAATGGCCTTTTGGCTGGAAGCTGTTCATCGCCAAAGACATTGAACACGATCATACAAAAATGTTTAATCATCCTCGTTGTGCCGAGGCATTCGGATTGACTCCGCTCGAATAGTCTCGGTTCAAATCGTTCCGCTGTCTGCAGATTGCTGTCGTCCTGTCATCCTCATCAATCGTTTTTCGTTCGAGACAATCGATGCCGATCCCTGATCAACCTTTTCCCAATCTCATCAAACCCGAGAAACCGCTGCGAGACAAGCCGCTGCGAGTGAAACCGGGTGAGTCCATCGACTCGGGGAAGGGACGAACCTTTCCCTGTGACCGTTGCGGTGCCGATCTGGTCTTTTCCATCGGAGAACAAAGCCTGCAATGCCCTTACTGCGCCGCGATCAAGCAGATTGAACCCCCCGCAGAAGTCCCGATCGTGGAACGAGACTACCTGCGGGCCATCGAGCGATTAAAGCGTCTGCGGGAAAAGACGAGCCATGATGAGGAATCGTCAATAACCGAACACGCAATCCGCTGTAGCTCGTGCGGAGCCGACGTGATTTTCCAGGGGACACTGACCAGTAGTCAGTGCCCCTACTGTGCATCACCGCTGCAGCGTGACAACATTCATGATTCGGTGTCACGACTTCCCGTGGATGGGGTCTTGCCGTTCCTCGTCCCGCAAACCCAGGCTGCTGCAAACCTGCGCAATTGGGTCAAATCCCTCTGGTGGGCACCGAATGAATTTTTGAAACAGGGGGCCAACGGAAAGTTCAACGGGGTCTACATGCCCTATTTTACTTATGATGCGGCGACACAAACCCGTTTTTCCGGCCAACGGGGGGACACCTACTTCGTGACGGTTGGCGAGGGAAATAATCGCCGTACCGAACAACGAATTCGCTGGAGCTATCGCGAGGGGGCCTTCAATCGTTTCTTTGACGACGTAATGATGATTGCTGCGACGAAACAACACCTGGATCTGGTCGAGGCCCTTGAGCCCTGGCCGCTGGATCAACTGATGTCATTTACCCCGGAAGTTCTGGCGGGCTTCTTTTCTCGCACCTATGACGTTGAGCTGGAAGACGGTTTTCGCGGTGCGCGGCAGCGAATGGAGGCCGCTCTTTCGCTCGAAGTTCGGCAGCGAATCGGTGGTGATGTGCAGCAGGTTGATTCGCAGCAGACCAATTATTCTGCCGTCACGTTCAAACATATCCTGCTCCCGGTCTGGCTATTGGCTTATCGTTACCAAAACAAGACTTACCAGGTGATGATGAATGCCGCGACGGGCGAGGTTTCCGGCCAACGCCCTTACAGCTGGGTCAAAATCACCTTTGCTGCGATGCTGATTGCGATTGTCGTGGCGACGATCTGGAGTTTTTCCAATCAAAATGGTGGGGTCAGTTTTTCATTCGGAGACCGATTTCCGGAATCCAATCAGTGGATACAGGTTCGGTAACGAATTCGCAACACCGACCGGCAATCCAGGCGAACGAATGGATCTCGTCAATTTACAAAAGAATTAGTCGCGCAAGCGAACGGTTCCGGCATAGTGCCGTTCGACTGCAAATGCGGTACGCAGCAGCAGCGCTCCGTCACCATCAATCCCGACACAGACCCCTGTCGTCTCGTTTCGACCACTGGTCAGCGTGACCGGATTTCCCGTCAGCACACACTTTCGCGACCACCGCTCAACCAAATCAATGTTTCCCTCGGCCAGGTACTGCGACAGCAATCGCCACTGGTTGAGAAATTCAATCAGGACATCGGTGCGAGAAAAAACCGTTCCGCCGCTAGCATCCGCCATCGACGTGGCAATCTGTCGCTGATCATCCGGAGCATCGTGAAACGAATTATTGACATTCAGCCCGACACCAATCACCAGTCGCTCGGGAAATCGATCCGACTGCTCGATCAAAATTCCACAGACTTTGCGGCGACCCAGCCAGACGTCGTTGGGCCACTTCAAGCCGACAACCGCCGAGGAAACCATGGATGCGAGAGTCTCGGCCACGGCCAGTCCGGTGATGAGCGAGAAACGGGGCCAATCGGCAGAGACCAGCCCCATTTTCGGCATGTCAATCAGCAGGGAAAATAGCAGTGACCCCTCGGCACCCCACCAGCGGTTGGCACCCCGGCCACGACCCGCGGTTTGCTGTTCGGCGCCAATCAACCAGGGAGATTCAATCTCGGCTTGATTCGCCAAAAGCAGGGCATGATCATTCGTCGAATCGATCTGGTCGAGCCAATCGGCGCGACGCAGGCAGGACTCGGCCAGCAAACGGGGGACATCCATCACAATCGCACAAAACCTTCCAGAACAGGCAGAATCCGCACGACTAGCGTGTGGTAAATGTTCGCAGCGGACCGGCAGCGCCGACTTGTACGGTATAACTTTGACCATCCTTGGCCACAGACGATTTGATCCAGGTCCCCTTGCAGTTGGCTGTCTCGGCCAGATTGGCAATGTGGTCACCCGGTGCCTGCCCAGCCTCGTCAAGGCGGACGTTCCGGTGCAATTGATACATCGCCTGAAGCGACTTCACGCGGCGGAAGGTCGCAATCGTTTCGGGATCGGCCCCCTTCGTCGGCCCATTACAACTGACACAAACACGTGGGTCGAGGGGAAGGACCATCACCGGATTGTTACTGACACTCAGGCCATGGTGCGTGGCCATGAAGAGATCAATTTGTCCCAGCGGGTTGTTGGGCGTCATTAACTTCGCTTCGGTGTTCCAGGTGAGATCACCACAGCAGAGGAACCGAAAACGACCAAATGTCAGCAAGAGACTGATACTTTTCGCGTTGTCCGAGGTATCTTCCGCCTGAGGCTGATGCTCGCTGGCGAACGGATTCGGTTCCCCTCGATTGGGGATGACCTCGCCACTCGCCGTGACGACTTGCACCTTCAGCGGGGTGCCACCCGAGTTGACCGGCAACAGGTCTCCCGCTTTCACTGTTTTCGACCGATTCTGGCTCGCGGCCCGGTAAGGAGCGACGCGATCAACAAAACCAGGATCTTCCTGCAGCAACTCCGGAATCCCACGATCCCAAAAATTCGCGACTTTAAACTTGGCTGCGATCGCAGCATGATTGCCAAAATGATCCAGATGCCAGTGCGAGACGACGGCATGATCGAGATGATCCAGCTTGGCCACATCCGCTAGGACACTCAGAATTCGATCGCGATCACGACCACCATTATCCGGATAGCCCGAGTCAATCAGTATCGACTCTCCCGCGGGCGATACGATGACGGTGGCGGCTCCGCCCTCGACATCCACAAAGTAGATATCCAGCCGGCCATCGGCCGCTCCGGCGAGAAGTGTACGGCCAGCCCAGAGACAAAGACAAACTGCGATCGCAACGCGTTTCATGATGAGGCCTCAGAAAGTGATCGGAAGAACCGTTCCAAACATAACGCCTCGAACGAAAGAGCTCCACCGAATCGGGGCAAATACAACCTCTGAAATGGACTCGATCAGGGGACGCAATGAACGCACTCGTAGGTCAAGCCCCCCACGGGCTGGCAGTCGGCAAGATCAGGGGCGTGGCGGGCCGAACCCCGCGGGTGGACTCGACCCAGGGGGGCCGAACCCAGGTGGTGGACCGAATGCTTGATTCAGGCCGGCGATCAGTTCCGCCTGATCCAGACTTCCATCCGCATTCTTATCCCAGCGTTTGAACCAGGCGTCAAACAATTCCGTCCATTCTTTTTCCGCAACCTCACCATTGGTATCCTGATCGGCCAACTTCAAGAGGGAAGGGCCGAGGAAGGTCCCAGGACCAAATCCGGCGGCAGGCTTGAATCCCCCCGGCACCGCATTCGGCGGGGCTCCCAGCGAATCGTTTAGCCCCGTCACGATCTCTTCGCGGGACAAGGTTTGATTCTCGTCTTTGTCCCACTCGGCTAACCAGCTGAGGCAAAGTTTGCGAAACTCGTTGAGGGAGAGCTTTTTGTCTTGATCCCCATCCGCGGCGAGTAAGATCTGGGGACCGTGAAAATTCCCCGGCCCAAATCCGCCACCACCCGGTCCACCAGGACCACCCGACTGTGGCGGACCAAACCCCATATTGGGAACTCGACCTTTCGAGGTCCCTGCTAACTGCGCCAGGATCGATTCACGCCGTTTGACCAGAAACGTTTCCAGCGAGGGAGGGGCACCAAACGGACTCGGCCCGCCAAACCCCGGCCCAAATCCCCCGGGTCCAAATCCGCCCGGGCCGCGTGCAGCGCGAACCGCTTCGGCCTGCTTGACATCGCGAGCGATCAAATCTTGGATTGCCCCCTGAACAAGCGGCAAACTTTGGGTTGTGATCCCCTGCTCACCAAAACAGGACTCTGTCAATTCCCGCAAATGTTTGCGATAAATCTGCTGGAATTCCTCCCAGGCCAGCAGGCGATCCAGCAGTTTGTTGTCTCCCTGATGCGGATGACTGATGCTCAATTCCTGTAATTGTTCCGCCGACCCCGCCATGAAGAATGTTCCCATCGACAGATCCATGTCCCAGGGGAGTAGCATGAATTTGTTCGTTGTGGGAGATAAATACAAATAGTAGTTATGGACATGAGTCAAGAAACTATCCATATTCGCCAGGAGCGCATTCGCGGCCAGAAATCTTGCGAATTCATCCAGGTCGAGATACGAACCGATCTCGTCCCGGAATTGCGCTTCTTCCCCCTGATGAATCAGTCGCAGGCCGTCGATCAACCGGCGGGACTGACTCGCTTTCGGCTTGGACTTCGGTTCATACCAGGCATAGGCGGACCAGTCTTCCCCCTTGTATTCCAACCCCTGAGTCCCCTCGGGCTTCAGCAGCAATCCCTTGGACGTTTGAAAATGGCGTTTTAAAAAGCCCTTGTCGACCTCTTCGACAACGGTGTACAGGCCGAGCAACTCATGATCGCATTCGCCATCAATGGTGAGAGTCACTTCGGCGAATGCCGTACGTGGCGAGGGAATACCGGCGGCGGCGAAAACGGGATACGACAACACCTGCCGCACATGTGTGGGATCCATCGCATCGCTATGGAGATTGATTTGTTGCAAGCCGTGAAATTTTTGTCCGTCGACGAAATGATTGAAGTCCATCTTGAAGGGACGCTTACGCCCTGAAGACGACATCATATAACTTCCGTTCCCTTTAAATCGCAGGCCAATGTCTTTCAGCGTCTCACCATCCCATTCGACATCGGCCCGAACATATTCAAACTCGAAACCAAAGCTTCCGGGCCGAAGAGCGGGACCGGGACCGCCGGGTCCCGCCGGGAATGGGCCTCGCGCTGCATCACCCGGTGCCGGTGGCCCCGCCGGGGAGACCGGTGGCAACGATCCCGGCTTTCTTTCAGCAGGTACCCCAGGACGACCACCCTCTGCCGGTGGAAAACCAGGGCCACCACCCCCTGGAGCCGGAGGGCCAAAACCAGGAAATCCGCGTTGAGCCGGCTGCATGCTTTTCCAATTCTCAGCGGAAACATGCAAGTGAATGTTCCAGACTCGAGTCAGGCCAAAGACCTCATTCGAGTCATCCTCGACCCGCACCGACTTGACCGGCTCGTCTGCAATCGCGTTCCCCATCGGCATCCACGGACTGAAACATCCCAGCAGAATCGGAATCGTGGATCGCAGGTGATTGAACATTCGTCACTTTCGCTGAGAGAAAAGGAGTGGACCAAATTGTGATCACATTGATACCAGTGGGAATGCGGTTTGTTCGCATCCGGATCGAATACCTGAAACCGGCCCGGTCGGGTCCCTGAAAACCCGTTGCAACAAAAAGCCTAGCGACTTGCAGGCAATTCCAGAATACGGAAATCTCTTGTTCAGTCTGATTTTCCTGTGTCAGCAGGGACTCACGAACGTATTCCCACGGACGACCCCGTATCGACTTCGTGACAACTCGCCTGCGCGTTGCTCGTCACAGACCTTAATGGATGCCGCTTGCCTCCCCCTACTCTGATTTAGTCGAAAAAAACGAGCTGTCGATGCAACAGAGGCCCGCATTCGCTTATGATCAACGATCCCGACAGAGAACATTTTGAAGGCGAAGTCCCTCATACAACAGCATCAGGAGCGTCATGGTGGCCCGATTCATGCGATGGTTTTGGATGTGGATGTTTTTTATCTTGATTACAGCCGAGGCGTCTGCTGCAGGTCGGTATCTGATCGTGAAATATCCGGTATCGGGAGTTCCCAGTGAATTGCAGATGGAGGTGACCTATACACTCTGGCTACCGGACGAGGTCCAAACCTTCCGTGGGATCATTGTACATCAGCATGGCTGTGGAACCGGAGCTTGCCAGGGAGGAGAAACGGCGGCCTATGATCTGCATTGGCAGCAACTCGCCAAGAAATGGGATTGCGCCTTGCTGGGACCCTCTTACCATCAAGCCGAACAGCAAAATTGCCGACTCTGGTGCGATCCGCGGAATGGATCTGCCCAAACCTTTCTGCGGTCGCTGGATGACTTTGCCGTCCAATCACAACATCCGGAACTGAAGCAGGTGCCGTGGTGTCTGTGGGGCCATTCCGGTGGTGCCTTCTGGGGGAGCCTGATGCAGACTCTCTATCCAGAACGGATCGTCGCCTTGTGGCACCGGTCAGGTGGAGCGATCAATGCCTGGGCCAAAGACGAAATTCCTCGTCCCCAATTCCCCCCTGCAGCATTTGGGATTCCGACCATGTGTAACCCCGGTATCAAGGAACGGAATGATCCGCGGATGGTCGGGGCCTGGACTGCCGGAACGGGGTTATTCCATCTTTACCGCACCCAGGGAGCACCGATCGGATTCGCCGCCGATCCGCGTAGCAGCCACGAGTGTGCTGATAGCCGGTACCTGGCAATTCCGTTTTTTGATGCCTGCCTGGAACAACGACTTCCTGAGATCGGCGCGACCTCGCCCCGCTTAAAGCCAGTCGATTTGAAGCAGTCTTGGCTGTCGACACTTGCGGGAGACAAGCCTGTCCCGGCAGCGGAATACAAAGGATTAGAGAATGAATCGGTCTGGTTACCCAACGCCAAATTTGCCGCACTTTGGGAAGAGTACCTGCGAGTCGGTGCCGTGAGTGACACCACCCCACCGGCTGCTCCAACCGATCTTCGGCAACAGGTGAACGCTGATGGCTCGGTCAAACTGACCTGGGATGCTGCCGCCGATTTCGAAAGTGGCCTGAAATGTTTTCTCATTCGTCGCGACGGTCAGCCGATTGGACAAGTTCCTGAAAAGCCGATCGGAAAATTTGGTCGCCCCTTGTTTCAATCGATGAGCTACCACGACACCCCAGAAAAACCGCTTCCCGAAATGGCGTTCGTTGACTCAACCGCTCAACCGGGAAGCAAGCACGTGTATGAGGTGATTTCGGTGAATTCTGTCGGCCTTGAGTCGGCATCGGCAAAACCGGGAAAATGAATTCCCGAAATGGATTTTCGTCGCGGAACCAAAAAACCAGACCTCCAAAAAACCGACACTCATCGGAATCGTGGCGGGCGCGTCAACTGCTGGCACTGCGGTAATGTCGCAGTGACCAGTGAAAAACGGTACGCGACACCGCAAACGCCACCAGGGAGAATGCGATTGTCAAAAACCCCAGCCAACTCGGTTCCAGCAATTTTCCGAGCAGCACCTGCGCCGGGACCGTGATGACCAGCAAGATCGGCAGCACATACGAAAACAAAAAACGAAACACTTCCGCCGTGGGGGAACCACTATAAATGCTGCTGGGGTAACGGGCAAAAATCGTCACATAGAACCAGAAATCGAGTAACCCCTGATTCCGGCCAAAGAAAACACTGGTTGCCGCGAGGCCGATCATCAAGCTATAGAAAAAGGTGACCGCCGCACCGATCAGTAGTCCATACATGACCACGCTCAAGACCGTCAGGTGGATGTTGGCCTGCCATAACGAATAGCCGAGTAACCCCAACGCAAAGACGATCTGGGAAAACATCGCCAGTTCCATCTTTTCCAGCGAGATCAGAAACTGGGTATCGATCGGCTTCAGCAAGACAAAATCCAAATCCCCGGTTCGGATCAGCTCGCTGAACCGGGCACAGTTCGGCATAAAAAAGGCCTCGACAATCGCATTGACGAGCATCCCTGTGGCCATAAACCCAAAATACTCTTCACGACTCCAGCCTTTGATCTGGTTGACATGGCGGTAAATCAGGTCAAACATGACGAACTGCACCGTGAACCAAAAGCCACGAGTGATCAACGTAATGAAAAAGTTGCTGCGAAACCCCAATTCACGCATCAGTGAATTACGGAAAAACGTCGCAAACACACGTCGATACTGGCGAATCGCCGCCATGACAGTTCCCGCCCTCGCGTTGTTTTCTCGAAAAAAAGCCCCGAATCAGACTGCTGGGCACCCATGAGGGATTACGAGATGTAGTCGACGCCACGCGGGCCAGCTTGAATTTCCCCCACAATCCAGTTTTCACTCCCAGCCCGTGTCAACTGCCGACGAATGCTGTCAACGAATTGCGGCCGGACGATCAAGGTAAACCCAATCCCCATGTTGAAGACATGGTACATCTCGTCCCGATCAATTCCCCCCAAACCCTGCAGCCACGTAAACAGTTTCGGAACTGGCCAGCTGTTGCGATCGATTTTCAACCGACAGTTTTCGGGGAGCAATCGCTCGATATTGTCTTTCAAGCCCCCCCCGGTAATGTGTGCCAGGCCCGAGATCGCGACTTTGACTCGATACGACTTGAGAATCCCCAGAATCAGCTTGGGATAAAGTCGCGTTGGTTCGATCAGGACTTCGCCGACGGTCCGTCCCAGTTCCGGAATCTGCTGGTTGACCGACATTCCTGCCATGCCGAAGACCACTTTGCGAACCAGACTGTAACCATTGGAGTGAAATCCGCTCGAAGGGAGGCCGATCACGACATCACCTGGGCGAATCGCCTTGCCATCAATCAACCGGGTACGCTCAGCCACCCCGACACAGAACCCGGCCATATCGAAATCACCATCATGGTAGATGTCGGGCATGATGGCGGTTTCCCCCCCTAGCAAGGCGGCACCGCATTCGACACAGCCATCACTGACCCCTTTGACCAGGGCTCCGATCAAGTCAGGATTATCTTTACCCAGGGCAAGATAATCCAGAAAAAGAAGTGGTTCCGCTCCCAGACACAACACGTCGTTGACCGACATCGCGACCAGATCGATCCCCACGGTATCGAACTTGCCGACCAGTTGAGCGACCTTGAGTTTGGTCCCCACGCCATCGGTTCCCGAAACGAGAACCGGGTCCTGATAGGTGGCGGCGCCGGGTCGTGTTGTGTGATTCAGTCGCATCAGACCTGCGAACGCATCGGCCAAGGGGAGGACGCGTGGAGTGTGGGTCCGTTGCATCAATGCAGGAAGCCGACGCATTGCCTCGTCGTAGAGTTCAAGATCAACACCTGCGGACTTGTAGGTGACATTCGCCATGCTCGTAAAAAACTTTCGAATCGAAGGGGGCAACAACTCACTATTCACCGCGCTGGATGATAACGTTCCGGCGGGCGGTTGTCAGTTGGTCCGGTTGACTTCGTCTTCCGAACTGAGATGCTAAGCCAGAAATTCTGCGTTTTTTCCAGTCTTCATCCGCCAAGGTCGTTCTGATGTCCAACGTGCTCCGCTCCCGAATGACGATTGGCCTGCCGATTACCCTCAGCGTCGTCCTGATGACCCTCAACGTGGCCCTGATGGTATTTTGGATTGCGCTGCAGGCCCGGACGAACAAATGGAGCGCATTGATCATCGGCGTCGTGGTCTTCGCCCTGATTTTGGCCGGGCTGTCGTTTTACCTTTTTCTGATGATCAAGGAAGTCCGGCTCAATCAACGACAGGCAAATTTCATTGACAGTGTGACGCATGAACTGAAATCGCCCATCGCTTCACTCAAGCTTTACCTGGAAACCCTGGAAATGCGTGCTCTGAGCGACGATCAGCGGACGAAGTTTTACCGGGTGATGGAAGGGGAACTCGAACGACTGGACCACCTGATTACGCAGTTGCTCGAGGTCGGGCGGATCGACGCCATTGGGGAGCAGTCGGATCCCGAAGAAATTTCGCTGGAAACGATGTTACGAAAATGTGGCGTCGCGGCGTGTGCTCATCATCAAAAAGACGAGGCGGAAACCATCCAATATGATCTGCAGCCCATGATAATTTTTGCGCGTCCGCTCGTTGTTGAGACGGTTTTCCGGAACCTGCTGGATAACGCGATTAAATATGCAGGAGACCCACCCCGCGTCGAAGTTCAGGTCCGTAAAGCAGAACGAGGACGGGTCATCATCCGGATCCTGGACAACGGACAGGGGGTTCCCCACGAACTGCGAAAACGGATTTTTCAGATGTTTTTTCGTGCCGGCAGCGAGCTCACCCGTCGGCAAAAAGGGACCGGACTGGGGCTCTACATCGTCCAGGTTCTCGTGAAACAACTTCGTGGCCGGATCAGTGTGCATGATCGAGCAGGGGTGTCCGGCAGCGTCTTCGAGGTCGATCTTCCCGGCCACGAGCAAATCACCAACATCCCCCCGGAAACGGCAGGCCACTCATCGCAAGCAGATTTCTCATCGGGGGAAGGGGGTTAAGCCGGAATCACTTCTGCCGCTTCGTGGACTCTTCGATCGTTAAATCGACCTTACCGGGGAGTTCCATCCCGTTGATGACAAGCGTCAATGGACCGGCAATCTGCATCTTGGATGTGGACGAACTGACTGCCCCCAGCGTCCGATCAAACAGGTAGGTGCTTTTGGAATTCAAAATTTTCAGTTCGCTTTTGGTCACCTGCAGCATCGGATTTCCATTGATCGCGAAGGTCACGTCCAAGGCGGTACCGGAAATCTTTTCGAACGTTGTCCCCTCTTTTTCGATGGTCCCTTCGTACTCGTACCGGGTGCGAAAACTCATGGTCTGACCACTGCCAAGATTCATTTCCGAAAAACGTTCCCAAGTTTCTCCTTTTTTAACCGGTTCACTTGGCAAAAAGTCATTTGCTCGTTCCATCGCCTTTTTCATCACATCCGGATTGAAACGCTCTTTTGCCGCCTCGGGGAGCTTTTCGAATTCCCCGTCGGGCAATTTGATGGCGGTCAACTTATTTTTGGTATCCAGTTCCATGGTGATGGGGAGCCGAACCACGGCCCGAAAAACCTCTAATAAGGGTTCTAACAGCGGGTTGTCCGCTTTTTTATCCAGGTTCGCCGAATCGAACTCGATTTTACCACCGGGAAAAGAAATTTCGGTTTGCAGCGTCTTGGTTTTTTCTTCGACTTTGAGCGCACCGTCGGCGGCTCGCTGGCCCACTGCATGTTCGATCACCGCAAACGCGGATGACTTGGTATCGATATTCATCCCCGCCAGTGTCAGTGTCTGTGTGGTTTTCGAGTCGCGATGCGTCTCCCACTTGGAACTCTCGACATACTTCGCTTCGAACTTCACCTGCGCGGAGGCCGCTGCGGTGGTGAAGAGCAGCACGACGACAGGAAAACAGCGTTTCAGCAACATCGCAGACCTTTCCGGAAACTCAATCACAACGTTTTAATCCTCGGTCGAAAATCGTGTGCGGGAGTCGTTACACAGACAGCAAGCCCGGTTTGACGCAGCGTCTCAGCCCCACAAGAATCAGACATCATGTCATACATTCATATCGATCCAACGCGATTTTGAAAAGTGAACGAAACCAAGAGTCGTGGGTCGGGTCCGCGAATGCTGGTTGACGAACACCCGTTGCAGGCGCGATCGCTACCGGGTCTCATGATGCGTTGGGTTTCATGATGCGAGTGTGCTGCCGTGTTATGCAGCAAAGTCCTCTTGAATGTCC
>CAMBQP010000011.1 GCA_945869955.1 Schlesneria paludicola DSM 18645 | reverse complement strand
GCGACGAACCACGCGATTCATCACATGCACAACCGCAACTTCATCAGGCGCAAACACTTCCGCACGAGCCATCCTCGCCATCATTCCGCTCCAAATCCAATGTGATCAAAACCGGAGACGCAGACAATTTGAGCAAAATCGCAACATATTTTCAAGCCAGCACTGTGTCCCCATGGTTCGATACCCTGTGTCCCCATGGTTCGATACCGGCGAGCGACCTCGGTATCATCCCAATTCGACACAACATCCGGATGAGACCTGAGAATCCAGTGGAAATGATTCGACATGATGGCAAATCCCAGCAGGTCGATCCCGAACGCCCCGGCCAATCGCTGTCACTAATTTTCAATCATCACTTTTCGATGATCGTAATTCTTGCCACTGACGGGATCGTCACCCAGCAGATAGCAGCGACGAACCACGCGATTCATCACATGCACAACCGCAACTTCATCAGGCGCAAACACTTCCGCTCGAGCCATCCTCGCCATCATTCCGCTCCAAATGAAAACAGATCAAAACCGATGATCCTCCCGATTTAAGCAAAATCGCAACGCAATTTCAAGCCAGCTCAGTGTCCCCACGGTTCCACCCGTGGTCGGTGGAGAGCGGATTTTGCCTTGGCTGAGTGTTCGCGTGATTGTCGTTGCTTTCACCGACGCGGGGTCGATGGAGAGCGGTTTTGCAATCGACATCCCGCGACGTTCGAAGAGGTCGGCTGAACACCGACCCGCCTGCGCCTGTGGCTACGGGTCAAACGGTGAGGCTTGCACCACATGGTGAAACCGCAAAGTTTCACCGCAAAGTTTCACCGCAAAGTTTCACTGCGCCTCGAAGAGAAGCGCGTCAATCGATGCCGATGATACACCCGAGGTGTCATCGCTCGTTGGGTCATTGCCGAGTATGGGACCGAGTGCTTGATTCGTGGCAGGGTGGCACTGCTTTGGAGTCTTCGGAAAAGCAGTGGTCTTCGTCTTGTCTGGCGGGGTCGCACGGCTTCGGGGAACGGAGGGACACAGGGACAGTGGGACAGAGAAAACCGAATTTGCAGCTTGGATCACTGCATACACAATCAGTGCATACACAATCACTCGTCGCTCATGCGCAGGACGATCTTCATTGATAGAACGCTGCGCATGCTCGACGAACTGAAATCCGTCCTCCACGTTTCAGTTCGAAACCTTCTTTTTCCCCAGCAGCCAGGCTTTGACCACGCTGAAATTGAAGATCATCGGTGTGGTCTTCATCACGGGATCATTGGCGGCACTCAAGTTGTTCAGGGTCACTGACAGCGATTCCCGTTGCGTGTTCATGTAATCGGGTGAGGTGAGCATTCGCAGGACGATCGCACTGCGGCCTTGTCTGACTGGCGTTAGCAACATGAAATTCTTGAGTGGCGTGGGGATCGTTATCGAGGGACTCATCACCAGTTTGTACAGGCCCGCAACGTATCGCTGTTGTGGTGTCCCGGTTGTGATGAGTGATTGGGTGATGTTGTAGAATTCTTGCGTTGCCAGAATTGGGGCGAGTGCCTGAATGTTCGAGTATGTCTTTTTCCAGATCGCCAGTGATTGATTCACCTCGGGCGTTGATGCGGGGCGTCCGAGATAGGTCTGGTACCAGGTCCGGATCTGGATGGAACGGTACTCGGTACTGTCGACGAGTGATTGGGCGAAGCGTGTGCGAGTGTTGGGGAATCGAGTCAGTTGGCTGACCCATGGGCTCAGTTCTTTCGTCGTTGCGATTCTGCCCAAGAGCTGCCAATAGACGGTCTGCACATATTGCTGAGTCGGATTCAATCCCTGGAGCAGTGCAGACGGGATCGCTGACGACAGGGGGTTTCCGTTGACGCTGGTGGCGGTGTTCGTGTTGATCGTCTGGATTTGTGAATAGGCGATTCGTGAGGTTTGGGTCTGCAGTGTCCCTGTGTTAGCCCAAACGGGTTGGGACGGGGCATCGGTTTTTAACCCATTGGTCCCTGCACCGCCGTCCAATACGAACTGGGTCAGGCTTTGAGGGTCAAAGGCCACATTGAACTGGTCATTCCCTTGATTCCCTTTCATCGTCAGAGAATTCAAGCCCACTGTACTGCTGATGTTGACCGTGTCATTACCGCTTCCCAGATTCATGCTGACGGTTTTGATTCCATTTAATCCCACGATCGCCTTGTCGGTTTTGATCGATTGATCGGAAACATGATAGACCTCGCCTGCAGTCGCCAGGTGCTGATCCAGCGTGAATTGATCGGCTGTGGTGGAACTCCAGACCTGCAACATCGGAATCTGGCTGACCCCGGTCAAGCTCGCCGTCGAGAGGGTGACTTGGTTGGGAAGCCCGCTTCCCATGAGGTCTGTATGATTTGAGATAATCTGCCCCAGAGCCTGAATTGATGTCGAGGTTGCACCGGGGCGGAAGCGATTGACCTGAACCGAGACCTGGGCGTTGCCGTCGGCACCGAGGGTATGCAGCAGTGATCCTGCCAGGAGTTGCACGTTGTCTGCAGCGGTGAGCCGGATCGAGCCTGTTTTGGATGCGACGATGCCGGTTCCGGTGACAATCAGGTTCTGGGCGCTTTGTCCCTGATCGGGAACCGTCAGTGTTACGTCGCTTCCGGCTTTGACCGGGCTGCTGACAGTGATTTGCCCGGTACTGGTCACTCGAATCGATCCCCCTGCCGAGAGCCCTTGCAGATCCCTGGAACTGGTGATTGCCAGCGGTCCTCGATTGCTGGCGGTAATATCGCCATCGATGGAAGTCGCCTGCAGTTCTTTGGCCTGTACGTTGAGTGGCTGGCTGAGACTACCGATTCCATCACGGGCATAAAGTTTTAACGCACCGACTTGAATCGGTGACGTCGTGAGGGCCGGGGCCGGGGTAGGAGTAGGGGCAGGGGCAGGGGCGACAGGACCAGTCGCAGGTTCCGGCATGGCGAAGCTCATGCTTCTCATCATCGGCGACGCGGCGGGTGCCGGTGCGGCAGCAGCGGTTGAGGAACTGGAATTCGTCGATGTTCCCGTAATCTCTCCTAACGGAGCCGAAGCGGTCAGTGTCCCTAAGGTTGTGATGTTTCCCAGATTCAGATTTCCGTCCATCTCGACCAAATAAATGTTTCCCGTCGCGTTCAGATTGACCGCTCCGGCGGACTGCGTATTCATCGTCAAGGGTGATGTCGATGTCCCGATCGTCGTTCCTGCCTGGAGCATCAGGCTGGCTGCAGAAATCGCCGGGGCACCATAGGCGAAGAAGAAGTTGGAAACCGACAGCGAACCTGTCGACTGACTGGAACTGGAACCGGTGAAGCCCATATAGGCCGTCGCACATCCCTGCGTGCCATTCCCCAGATAATTCGCCAGATCGCAGTTGGCTACGGTCCCTGTGGCGAGTGTCGCCTGCGTGACTGTATCCACTAATACGTAGGCCATGGTGTTTGTCGTGACCGAGAAGGTGAGCAAGACCTGGATGGGATCCGTCGGATTCGCCGGATTGGTGGCGACGCCCGCCTGACTTTGCAGATTCGCCATCCCACCGTTGTAGCCCATGGCAATCCCTGTTTGGACGGAACTGTTTGCTCCCAAATTGATCTGGAAGGCGAGGCTCTTTTGAATCGGTTGAATTGGAGAATTGGTTCCGCCGTAGCCCAGGCTTGATCCTGGCCCCCCCAGCGCCGAGGTTCCCCGAGAATCGTTTTGCAACGTAAACGTCATTCCCGTCCCTGTGCCACTCGGCGTATACACAAAGCCCATGGTGAAGCTGTTGGCAACAACCACCGAGGTGGGATACCAGGCGGACGAGGTTTGATTTGCTCCATTCACCAGCGTCAGTGTGTCTGCGCCGTAATTCGCGCTGTTCGTCGGTACGGCATTTCCATTCGTCACCCAGCCCGATCCGGTTCCTCCGAATCCCGAGATGGAACCTTGTCCGTTTTGGGAACTTTCGGTAATCGCTCCGGCTGCGGTCAAATTGACACTTCCCGAGGCGGTGACCTGACCCAGATTCAAATTCCCGGTGGATTGTTGCAGCCAGATATCTGACGTGCTGTAAAGATCAACAGTCCCCGAGGCCTGGATATTCAGAAGGGATGATTGGTTTTCACCCAGCGATCCACCGGCGACCAGATTCATCGAACTGCCAATGAGTCCGCCGGTTGAAAACGAGAAATTCGAGATCTGTTGGGTGGACGTGTAACCTCCATCACCACCCGTAAACCCAAGATAGGCGGTGCTGGCTCCAACGAGTTGAGCGAAATTGATTCCGGTCGAGACATTGGTGTACTGCTGGCCTGTCACCGTATCGGTCAGCGTTTCGGTCAGGGTTTGATTCACCGGGTTATACGCCAGCGTGACGTTGATGGGGTGGCCACTGGTTAGGTTCACTGTCGAGGGGGTTGGTGTCCAACTGCCGATGACACCATTCTTGCCAATCGCCCATTCGCTTTGAGGGTAGAGGTCCAGCACAAACGCTCCGCTGTTTGTGATACCAGTGTACCCGTCACCATCGCGAGCGGAGCCTAGGGCGCTTGTTCCGCTCGGGGTGTTTTGCAGCACAAACGCGACACCACCTGCCAGTGTTCCGCTTGTTGCTGACATCTTGTAGGTGAACGAGGCTGTAAAGGGAGCGGAAACTGCAACCGGTGTGTTGAGCCAGGCGGCGCTGGCCGTGCTTTGAATTCCTGACTTCGTCAGCGTCAGCACATTATTCGAGATGGCGGGTGAGAACGCCCCAGCACTTTGTGTGGTCCAACCGATACCAGATCCACCGAATCCACTGGCCGCGTGTACAGCAGGACTGATCTGGACTGAAAAATTGGAGATTTGTTGCTGCGGAGCAATCGCGTTGTTGCCTCCGGTAAAGCCGACAATCGCACTGCTACTGCCGATCAAACTGGCCAGATTAAATCCGTTTGTAGTCTGACTGTAGGAAGCACCCGTTGTCGTATCCTTCAGAGTCTCGATCAAGGTTTGCGTCACAGGGTTATAGGTCAGTGTGACATTAATCGTATGGCCGGATGCCAATTGGACTGGCGAGACATTTGTGTAGCTCCCCACAGCCCCATTTTGTTCCAAGGCCAATTGATTGAGGCTCCCCGTCGGGCTGATGAGGTCCAGCACAAATGCCACGTTGCGATCGACGCCACTGTAGTCGGTCCCCCAGTTTGTGGCTCCTAATCCGTTCGCAACGGCAGAACGACTCTGCATGACGAATGCAACCCCTGCCGCATTATTCAAGGTGTTCGTTTGGGTCAACGAGAAGTTGGAAATTTGCTGTGTGGATGTAAAGGCTCCGGTGCCACCGGTAAAGCCCATCGTGGCGGTGCCGCTACCGATTAAGCCTGCGAGATTGACTCCTTCTGTGATGTGGCTGTAGGTGGCATTGGTTTTGGTGTCGGTCAGATTGATGATCAACGTCTGATTGATGGAATTGTAGGATAAAACGACATTGATGGGGTTGCCGGAAGACAAGTTTACGGGGGCAGTGCTTTGCCGGGGGCCGATCGTTCCCGCCTGGCCAATGGCCCATTGACTTTCCGTATACTGATCCAGCACAAACGCAACGCTATTGTTGATCCCGGAATACCCTTCATTAGAACCTGCGGTTCCAACCGCTTTGACCCCGCTGGCGCTGTTTTGCAGCACGAAGGCAACGCCATCCGCTAATGTCCCGCTTCCCGTTGACTGATACGTATACGAAATCTGCAGCCCATCCGAAACCGAAACCGGGGTGTTGGACCAGAGTGCGGCTGCGGACGATTCCATTCCAGCACTGGTCAGTGTTAAGACGTTGTTCGCAATCACTGGCGTGTAGATTGTATTGTCGGCAACCGTCCACCCCGTGCCGTTGCTGCCAAATCCGGAAACCGTCGTCTGGGCGAGCGAATTAAATGAGAAGTTCGAAATCTGTTGAGTCGATGTCAGGCCGCCGTCACCACCCGTGAAGCCGAGTATGGCGGAACTGCTACCAATCAGAGTCGCCAGATTCACGCCCGTTTTCGTTTGACTGAACGAGGCCCCGGTCCTGAGATCAGAAAGATTGATAAACACGGTTTGATTGGTGGGGTTATAAGTCACTTGAACGTTGATGGGGTCCCCGGCAAGCAGGCTCACGGGTGCCGTGTTGGTCCAAGAGCCAATCGACCCATTCTGGCCGAATGCCAATTGGCTTTGCGTATACTGATCCAGCACGAAGGCAAAGCTGTTTTGGATTCCCGAGTACCCCACGCCAGAACCGATCCCTCCAACAGCGTTCACTCCGCTGCTACTGTTTTGCAGCACGAATGCCACACCGTCGGCACCGGAATTCGGAACCGTATACGTGAACGATGCCTGAAATCCGTTTGTCACTGAGACCGGAGTCTGATACCAGAGTGCGTCTGCCGTATTTCCGATGCCCGTAGTTGTTAACGTTAAGACATTATTCGTGACCATGGTGGAGGGACCGTTTCCGGCCGCTTTCCATCCCGTGCCGTTACTCCCGAACCCGGTGATCGAGTTCACCGGAATGGAGCCCGAGGGGACCGTGTAGTTGTAAGAGACCACTAATGGTTGAGTTACGGGGATAGGAGCATTATACCACGCCGCGTTAGCCGTATTTTTGGTCCCGGAAGTGAGTGTCAAAACATTATTGGTGATTGTCGGGCTGGCATTGCTGTTTCCTGCAATCGTCCAACCGCTCCCCGCAGTTCCAAATCCCGTCACGCTGGTCACGGGGGTTGAAAATGTTTGGCAAACGAAATTGGAAATTTGTTGAGTTTGCTGACTGTTACCGACAAAACCGATGGTGGCCGTCGTACTTCCGGTGGTACTCCCGGTGGTACTCCCGGTGGCACCGCTAATGATGTTTTCCAGATTGACGTTCGTCATCGTCTGCTGATAAGTCGCTCCCGTCCAGGAATCCGTCAAATGGATTGTCAGCGTCAGATTGATCGGATCGTAACTGAAGAGGACTTGGATGGGATCTCCCGAAGTTAAGTTCACTCCCCCGGTCCCTGTAAGAGCACCTGGCGTACCGTTTTGGGTGAGTAACCAACCGCTGTTGGGATATTGCTGAAGCACGAATGCTGCGCTCCCCGTGGCATTCTGATTGCCGGGGCCAAAACCTGCTGCGCCACTCGACAGAGCTCCGTTCGCGCTGTTTTGGATCACAAACCCGATCCCTTGTGGGTTCGTCGTGATTGAGTTTACGGACGAGGTTCCCGAGGGGGCGGTATACGTGAAGGAGATCTGTAGCGGTTGGGTGACAGAGACCGGAGTATTGTACGAAGCCATGTTAGGTGTGCTATTGTTCGCTGAGGGGGCGAAGGTCAACACATTATTGGAAATGGTGGTGCTGGAATTGTTGCTGCCAGAGGTGGTCCAACCCGTCCCCGAATTTCCGAAACCGATGATGGTTTGGCTGCCGGTATTATTCGGATTGAAGACGTTATTGGTGTTGAGTGATCCCGGAGCGGTGATATTGACCGGTCCCGAGCTGACCGCCGCAGCCACAACCAGGTTACCGGTGGTTTGCGTCAAGGCAATCGCGGTCGGTGCGATGGCTGACAGCGCTCCGTCTTGTGCGACGTTCACATACACGGGGACATCCAGATTGGTTCGAATTCCAATCGGTGTCACCCCCGATGGTGTATTGGGGTAGGTGTAGGTCACCTGTTGGCCAGAGGCATTGATGCCGACCATCTGCAGCGGGCCTCCCGATGCCGTTGCCATGGCCAGATTCGATTGCTGGGTCCTGGTTAAAGATCCGCCTTGAATGTCTTGCACCGTGATGACGGTTGGTTGTGCCACAAGACCGATGCTTCCGGTCGCATTCAATAGCACATTCTGGGCAATGATATTCGGGACGGCGGGAGGAACGATGGATGTCGTATTGGGTGAAGTTAACGGTTCGAGCTCGAGCGTGGCAACGGCTTGAGTTGCGGAATAGGCGTTGTATGAGAGTTGGGCGATCTGGGTGTTCGTGGGTGTGAACGTGTAGCTGGGGTCGTAGGTGACGAATTGAGATTGCGTTTGCCAGGTGGTTCCAAACACCAACGGATTACTGAATGCACTCACACACTGCTGGTACATGGCGGCCGTTACCGCTGCGACTTGCGCAGAGGTGACCGCCGTTCCTGCGGGCAGTCCCAGTGCAAGCAGGGTAATTGGTGTGAAAACGGGAATAGAACTCGGGTTGACAGTGTACACCGAGGAATTGACCGCTCCATTGTTCATGAGTTGCCAATACTGGGAATAATATTGGTCCATTGTCGCCTCAAACGAATTGATCGTGTTTTTAACACTGTTCTGCTCCACGGTTTGGACGGCGGTTTCCATTGCCTGAAGCTGAGCGTAACTGAGGGTGTTTTGAGGGATATTCAGTGCGGTTTGATTATTCGCGGTGAGAATACTGCCATTGGAAACGTTGAGCGTGACGTTGCCAAAATCGGAGTCAATCAGACCTACGGGGAGGTTTCCCGTCGGTACGGTCAGCCAGATATTTCCAGGGGCACTCGCATTCACAATACCGATCGAGGTCGCGCCGCCCGGCAACGTGAGTGCATTCACGATGAGAGAAATGGGAGCCTGCGGACTCCCGATGCTCCCCTGTTCGGTCCCGTCACCCGCGATCAGTGTCACTTGATTGCCTGTGATTGTGGAACTGCTGGACGCTGCGAGAATCGAACCTCCCGCAGTGAGTTGGATTTGTGACGTTCCCCCGAGTTCCAGTAGCGAAAAGTTTGAGATCGTTTGATTAGAGCTAATCGCTCCATCCGCTCCGGTAAAGCCAAACCACGCGGTTGAAGCACCGACGGTCTGCGAAATATTGACGTTCGAATAAACCGTTGAGAAGGTCGCACCGGTGATCGTATCGGTTAATTGTTGTGCCATGGTCTGCTGGACGGGATTATAGGTCAGGCTCACGGCAATCGGGTGGCCAGACTGCAGATTGACCGCACCCGTTGAATTGTAGGTTCCTGTGGCTCCGTTGGCAGCCAGGTTCGTACCACTCTGGTTGTCAATGTTGAGTTCCAGCGCCAGACTGTTTTGAATCCCCGCATAGCCCAGTCCACTACCGACGCTCCCGATGGCACTTGTCCCATTCGGGTCGTTCTGCATGACAAAGGCGACGCCGTCAGCTCCATTGGCCTGTCCTGTGTAGGTAAAGTCGACCTGGAATGGTGTCACAACAGACAACGGAGCCAGATACCAGGCTGCATTCGCGGAATTCCCGGTGTAACTTACGGTGAGTGGTAGCTGGTTGTTTTGAATGGCGGGGACATTGCCGAACGTTGCAGAGAAATTCGAGACGGTTTGTGTGGCGCTGATACCACCTGTTGCCCCGGTGAATCCGAGATACGCTGTGGTTCCGTTCGCAATCGATGCCAGATTGATGCCTGTGGTCTGCCGGGTAAAAGTCTGGTTTGTCACGGTGTCGACCAGTGTTTGCGTCAAGATCTGTGTCGCGGGACTATAGGAAAGCGTCACATCGATTGAATGGCCCGACGAAAGAGTGACTGGGGATGTGCTGGCGTAAGATCCAAATGTTCCATTCTGACCGACCATGCAGCCCTGGTTTTGGTAGATTTCCATGCCGAATGCCAAGCTATTGGAGATGCCGCTATAACCCTGATTATAACCGGTTCCGCCAATTGCCGACGTGCCACTGGCGCTATTCTGGATCACAAACGCGACCCCGTCTGCACCGCTGGCGGTCCCGTTGTATGTGTAATTGACCGAGAAGGGCTGGTTGGTCGGAATCGGAGTGTTGTACCAAAGTGCACTCGCGGAGGGGTTGCTCCCCGATTGCGTCAGTGTCAACGTGTTATTAGTAACGCTTGGATTAACCTGTTTATTGCCCGATTGCGTGTTGACGCCGGCTGTCCAGCCGGCACCTGAACCTCCAAATCCCGAGATCTGTGTTGGGGTTGGAGCCGTTACGGTACGCCAGCCGGTTCCAGAACCGCCAAACGAGATCGCTTGAATTTGTTGAAACAGAAAATTGGAAATGGTCTGTGGAGATGTGGAAGCCGTGGACCCGGTACTGGCTGTAAAACCGAGGTAAGCGTTTGCACCAATCTGAGCCAGATTGACTCCGGAATTCACGGAAGAAAAGGTCAATCCCGTCACCGGATCCGAAAGTGTCTGCGTGAGTGTCTGTTGGTAGGGATTATACGTCAGCGTGACGTTGATGGGATCGCCCGAGGCAAAGCTGACGGGGAGGGTACTCGTGAAATTTGAGTTCGCTGCCCCATTCGTGATCACTGCGAATCCACCGTTATTGGTAAGATTCATTTCATACGCTACGCTTGGCGTAATCCCTGCGTATCCCAAACCGGCCCCATTTGAGCCGAGTGCTGTGGTTCCGGCACCCTGGATGACGAATGCCGCCCCATTTCCTCCGCCGACCGAACCGTTATAGCGATAGGAGACGGTAAAAGGGGTCGCCGTTGAGACGGGAGTATTAAACCAGATGGCATCGGCGGCGTTGCTTGAACCCGTTTGTGTCAAGGTGAGTGTATTGGCTGTTACCGATGGCGCCAGGGTCCCCTTGGTTGCGGCTGTCGTCCAGCCTGAACCCGAAACTCCAAATCCGGAGATACTCTGCAAATTCGACTCGCCTTGCGTCGAGATCGAATTGACATTTAAGTTACCGGTTGAAGCGAGATAGACCCCTGCGGACCCCGCTGCCGTCACAGTACCCTGATTCGTGGTGTTCACGGCGAGAGGCTGATCGGCGGATCCCAGCGAACCGGCCGTCGAGGTGAGATTGAGTTGCGAAGCCGTAATTGTTCCGGCTGTTTGCTCGATGGTGCCGTTCGCCGTCACGGTCAACGGGCAGGAAAGCAATACCGGGCCGGCGAAGGTGATACCGGTGTCAGACGAGATCGAGAGACTTCCGTTGGACATATTGGCGAAGCTGACGCTGACCGGATAATCTGCCCTGATCGAACTCATCACATTCATGGTGATGTTGTTGGGATAAATATAATTTTGGGTCGTATTTGTCCCCATGCCAAAATTATTGGTGGTTGAATAACTGTACGTGGTCGGAATGCTTTGGGATGCGTTCTGCATGACGAACGCGATACCGTCGGCGAGCGTTCCGCTGCCGCTGGCCTGGTACGTGTAGGAAACCGTAAACGGCTCGTTAATCGGTGCAGGATTGTTAAACCAGACGGCATTGGCCGTGTTATTAATCCCCGATTTTGTGATCGTCAATACATCGTTCGAAAAGGGTGGTGTAAACGCACCATTCGAATTGGTTGTAATGTCCGAAGAGTTAAAGTTGAGTGGCGAAATGGTGCTGTCGCTGTTAAATGAGAAGTTCGAAATTTGCTGAGTCGATGAAAGCCCTCCCGTACCGCCCGTAAAGCCCATGATCGCCGTAGTGTTGTGTAGTTGGCTGGCCAAATTGACATTGGAGATAATTGTTGTGTAGGTGCTATTCGTGACCGTATCGGTGAGGGTTTGGGTGACGTTTTGAAAAATGGGGCTGTAATACAAGGTGACGTTGATCGGGTTGCCTGATCCGAGATTCACTGGTGCGGTGCTGTTCCAGGGCGAAACACTTGAGTTACCCATTCCGCTGGAGGAAAAGCGTGTTTGGCTTTCGGTGTAGAGGTCGATCGCAAAGGCAACGCTGTTGTTAATCTGAGGGACGCCGGGTGCGTTCACGGTACTGGTCGAAGTACCATAAGTGCCGTCATAACCGAAATTCGAACCGTCGCCACCCAGTTGAGGGTTCGTCGTTGAACCGTTGAGGTATGCCGATACGTTTTCCTGGAAAAAGGGAAGACTCAACGAATTTGCCGGAACCGACAGCGATGTCGCGGTTGTGGTGTAAGGGGAATTCGAATTCCCGAAACTCCAGTTGGGTGGGTTGCTGCTGGAGGGGAGTGGCGTCACCACGGCAGGTCTTGTCAGCGTCGCGGTGTCGGTCCAATTGAAACGTAGGCCGCTCACCGGTTGGTATGTGGCAGTCGTACCCGTTAACGAGGTCACATTGCTGGCAATGCCAGGTGCGAGCAGGTTCGCGTTGATCCGCCCCGTGTAGACCTGGATGGCCTGGCCAGGCTGGTAAACGTATTGTGTTTGCTGATTGGAAAAGTAGTCATTGATGACAACGGACCCCTTGACCTGCGCGGATCCAGTGGTGATTCCGTTCAAAATCACGGGAATGCCCGTATTGTTCTGGATATTGCTGATTCCTGCCCCCCCCTGCATCACGATCGAAGATCCGGCAAGCGAGGACATGATCTGCCCGGTTAATGAGACGTTGACGGTACTCGTACCCAGTGAGATCTGGTCAACGGTAATCTGTTGTGTTACTGCGCTGTATGTGGCCGTAACTGATGGTGAAATCAGCCATGGGGAAGTTGTTCCGGAAGAACCTAACTCACCCGACGTTCCAGTGACTGACGTGGTTAAGTACGAGCTGGGAATGGTGTAGATCGGGTTGGTTTGCGCACCACTGTTATATTGGCTTTGAAATGTCGTCAATGCGGAACTGAGTGACGAACCGAGTGTCAGAGTCAGGTTTCCCAAAGTTCCTGCGGTAATGGCGGAGTTCAAGTCGATAATGGTGGAATTAATGATGATTGTTGAGGCAGTAATCCCGCTTGGTGAGGGAATCGACACCGAGTTGGAAGAGCCATTGGCACGAATTGGCAGGTTCGGCAAAATCAGGGGGAGGTTCCCTCCTCCTCCGGATCCAGATCCAATCGTGTAGTACAGGTTACTGCCGGTAAAGGCGTTATTACTGCCGGAATTTGTGAGCGACGTTGCATCGGTCGTGGTATCGTCATTGATAACACCACCGGCGTAAGGATTTGGATCGCCGAAGAAGATCCACGAGGTCCCTTGAGTGTTTGCCGTGTTAGTCGATGTCCCTTCGACGAGTTTACTGAATGTGGTTGCCGATTGCGCGGTCGAATTGGGATTAAACCATGAATTAATTGCTGTTGTCACGGCCAAGTTGGCGTTGAAACCTGTGGAGGTCTGTCCTGGATAGAAAAATGAACCGAGGACCGGTACGGAGAGAGACGAAGTACTGCTCACATTTGTCGGGGATGTCCAGGAAGAATTGCTTACCGATTGCGCCTGCCAGCTATCCGCGATATTACCCCCGACTCCATAGTAACCACTGGTGCTGACGACGTACGGTCCGTTGGGTGTGTAGGCGGTGTACGATTGGGAATTAATCGGTGCCGTTTGTACTAATGATCCGTAGTCGTTTGTAATCGAAACGCTGCCGCTGGTATTGTTGATTGCGCCGGTGACGAAGACTGCGGGGCCTGAAGTTCCGTTGCCGGGAGTTCCAACGGGACCAGCAGCGTTCAAGGTGACGCTGACGCTGGCGACACCCGTATTCGTATTCAGTGTTAACTGGGCCTGTTTTGACGAGGCTCCACCCTGGAAGTCCACTTGACCCATGATCACATCGGTCGGAACGCCGATTCCATCAAGGATCAGATAGTAAGCACTTGTGTTCGTAATCGAAATGGTCGGAATGAATGCGGAGATCGTCCCTTTTCCGGTGACGGTCGCCGAATTCACGACCACCCCTCCCCCTGTGGCAGACAGATTGGTCAATTGAATCGCGGGAACACCGGTGCTGCTGATCGTGGGGGTCACGATGGACAGCGCTGCGGCGTCGAGTGAAGTGGTGAGTGATGTTGGTAGTAAGCTGGCATTATAGGCCGCGTAGAACGAATTGAACGGTGAGGTTGCGCTCGAATTCTGCGTGATTAATGTCGGCGTGCCCGCAGTCCCGGAATTAGTTGTTGGGGTGATTGATTGGTTATTGACTGTTAAATTTACACCTGAGCTACTATCAGCAATCGAGATGTTCAGTTTGTTGGAAGCGCCGGCGACGATGTTTCCATTGAGAGTCATCGTACTTGACGGATTGCTGATCCCACTGCCACCGTCGTCGTGATGGCTTAGGAACCCGATTCCGAGAAATTTGTAGGTTAAATCATAATGGCCGTAGGCGATGAGATTCTTCTTATTGCTCAGAGACGAATTGAGGAACACATCTTGATCGGCAATCACGTTGGCTCCTGAGGCCACGGTGACGTACGAGGTGGTATTGATCGTTGCGATGGCACTTCCCGCAGGAATTGTCACCACTCCGTCGCACTTTGACGTTGCCAGTGCGTTGACCGTGATCAGGGTTTGTAAGGCTGCCAGAGAAGCGGTCCCCGCTTCAAGATAGATGTTGTTTGCCGCAGAGAGATTCGATCCCGATCCGATCACCACGAATTGGGTATTATTGACCGTGGCATTGGAATGGGCTCCACCGCCGCCGGCTAGTCCGTAAAGATGAGTGGCCGCTTGGTCTGTGACCGATGCGAGGACGGCGGTGCCGATACCGATGGAACCGTTCGGAGCCGCTAAACTGGCGTTGGTACCGACGGTGACACTGGGGTTGAGCGTTACCGTGGTATTGATCACGTTATCCGCACCTTCAATGGCTCCGCCGGTTGATAGTGCTGCCTGTTCGGTTTGATTCGAGTTTCCCAGTGCATAGATCAGAATACCACCGCTCAGATTTGCGGTAATACTGACATTGTTGCCAATCGTGACGGTTGCAGTTCCCGTTAACGTCGTATTAATTTGAGTGGCGTTACCATTGATCACCCCACCGGCGCCCGATTTGATCATCAGCCCATTCGTTGTATTGACGAACGAGTTGTTCGCGGTGATGGTGACCGATTGATTGCCGACCAATGTGGTCGATGCACCAATCACGACGTTGATAGCCGCAGTGCCGCTGTTTTCCGCGTCAGCACCACTCCCCCCAACCACGGAGGCATTCGTGGAATCGGCGACGCAAATGTAATTGCTGGTGTTTTGGCCACTGATCGTGATGGTGTTGGCCTGGATGGTTCCGCCTGAAACTGTCACGGTTAATGTGGGGGAATTGATCGTCGTGGAGACTGCGGCAGTACCACCGACGATTGCTCCGGATCCCGATGCGGTTTGCGCACTCGCTGTGTTTGTCGATGTTGCATTGACCGTGAATGCGCCAGGAAGAGTCAGATTGACGTTCTGCACGGTGGCCGTGACGGTGGGGCTCGCCGTGACGGTGGTCTGGTAAATTCCGGCTCCCACTGCGGAAATACTGATGTTCGGATCCGATGAAGAGATCCCATTATTCGCGGTCACGGTATTGTTGGATATCGACTGAACGGTGGTGTTACCGTACGCATAAACGTTGGCGGGACTGGTCGCGGTTGCCACTCCCAGCACCGCCGAAACGGTCTCCGTCGCTGAGCTAGTCAGTGTGACTCCGACACCTGTCAACAGGCCGACGGTCACCGAGTCGCCACTAGTGGCCACGGTCTGGTTTGTCGTGGCGGTGATGAGCAGATTGCCGACGATGATGGTACTGGAAGGAGAGACGCTCGCCGAGGTCGTTCCGCCCGAAGAGGCGCTAGCCAGAAACGCACCGATCGAACCGACTGCAGCGACACCTCCATCCACCTGTGCATTCAGGCTGTCCGTGCTGGTGGCGATCACGCTTAAGTCTCCGTACATTCCGTTGCTATTCGTTCCCGTGTTGATCAGCGCCGTCTGTGCCACCACGGATTGATATGTGGCGTTGTTAGTAATTTGTGCGTTACCCCCCGCCGCGGCCACATTCGCGCTCACGCTGGCTGCGGTGGCGACGGCCAGGTCTGTCAACGAGGCTTGGCCAGTGGTTATTACCTGGATGGGGGTGCCGCGAGTGGTCACATTTCCCTCGATCACGGCCGTGACGGAATCGTTGTCTGTGATCTGTGCCAGCGAGACACCGATCGATGCGCCGATCAATCCAACGGAAATGGCACTACTTCCGACGCTTGAGCTCACTGTTGGAGCATCTGTTGCGCTCACCAGGACTCCGCTCACCGAGCCTGAACTGGACAGGTTTGAGGTGACACTGGCACCGGTCAGGATCCCCGCCTGAACTTTCCCATTCAGTGTCGTGGTGACGGTCGCTCCTGATCCTGCAAATGCAACGCCGGCGATACTGAATGAAGCGCTGACCGCAACTGCCACCGCAGTGGAAGTGACTTCCGCTTGCGAGGCTGCGGTGATCGCCAGCGGCCCCGCCACAATGACCGAAGTCGTGACCGAAGTGGTGGGGGATGTCGTCGAAGGTAACACACCGATGTAAGCCCCGATCGTGTTCCCCACGGTGTTGGTGGCGACGACCGCGCCAGGGGCCAGGCTGAGCGAACCCTCTCCACCAGAAATACTGAGTGACCCTGCACCGGCATTACAGGCAATTTGGGATTGATCGGTGGCCGAGATCGACATGTTGTCTGTTGGCAAGGTTCCCGCCGTGATGGTTCCCCCGGCGATCCCCGCTTGAATAGTATTTGTGATCACATTGTACGCTCCTGCTCCCGACCCCGAAGCACTGATTGCTCCCGAACCTGCGGTAGCGGTGATCGCGACACCCCAGGAAATCGAAGTGATGTCTGCCGTGGACGTTGCCTGCAGGCTGAACGCATGTGTGGTGGTAATCGTTGAGTTCAGGACCAAGGCTGCAACGGTGTTGGTAATGGTGTTCGTACCCGAGGCAGCTCCGACGGCAATGCCCGCTCCACCGGTTCCCGAAGTCGCGACGGCAAGTCCAATTCCGCCTGCGTTCGAGTAGATGCTGGAATTGTCGGTCGCGGAAATGGTAAGTCCGCTCGATGTGACCGAGGAGGTTCCCAAGACTTCCGCCTCGACCGTAAAATTGACCGTGTTTCCTGTTCCAGCGCCGGCACCCGCGATGCCGATTGCCCCCTCACTACCTCCCGCATAAGAACCTGAACCTGCAACGGCGACCGCGTAGATGTTACGACCATTCTGATATTGATCACCACCGGAATAGGGGGTTAGTCCCGCAGAGATCGTAATCAATCCGCTGCTCGAGACAGTGGCGTTATCAATTTCCGCCTGAACAGTTCCCTCGACCGTGTTGAGGCTGAATGAGACGGCTACGGAAACACTCACTGCCGATGCAACACCGATTCCTGCTGCCAAGGCACCGGTTCCCGCGATGATCGAGGAGCTCTCTGCAGCGGTCAGACTGACTCCTGTGGCGTTGCTGACCGTGCTGCCGGCATTGATGAATGCCGAAGGGCTGGAGTTGATCGTATTGACCGCTGCAGAACCCGCCCCACCGATACTCAAAATGCCTGTCGAAGAAAAGCTTCCTGCCACCCCAAACGCGATGGCCTCGATGGCCGCATTATCGGTTGCGGAGACGGACAAGTTACCTGGATTGGGGTTCGATGAACTGGAGGTGCTGGCGATGGTGGGAAAGTTGATCGTCGACGCATTGGTAACTGCGGACTCGGTCGTCAGCGAAACGGTGTTGACGGCTGCAGCGGCCCCAACACTCACGGCGACTCCCGCAGGGTTCAGCGACGTTGAACCGGCGATGGCGACACCTCCGGCGTACGCGTTAATGGTCGCTTGACTTTCTCCGTTGACGGCGACGTTGCCTGATCCCGTCACGTTGACAAGGCTGCTATTGATGAGGCTAGAGACGTTCTGATAGATCGTGTTTCCGGAACCCGCACCCGCGCCCGAAATGGTCCCAATCTGTTCACCCGCGCTGTTAAATGTTCCTGAGCCCGCTGCCGTGATCGCCAGGATGTTCGCCGTATCCGTCGCGGAAAGGTTCAAATTCCCTTGAGGGAGATTGATCGTGGAGTTCATGATTTCTGCCGAGACGACACCGGGATTTGCCGAAGAACCAATGTTGTTGATCGCATCTGAGACTCCGACGGCCATGGAAATCGCGTTCATGTCGCCTGCCTGGGCCTGTGCCGAGGCAGCCCCTGCCACCGCTTGAATCGAGGAGGAGTCGCTCGCAGAGACCGTCAGGCCGTTGCTGGTAATCGTCGTTTTCGAATTGCCGGGATTATTCGAATTTCCAACGAATGCTGAAACGACATTGTTAATCGAATTCCCCGCCCCGCTCCCAATCCCTGACAAAGAAAAGAGATCGCCGGAAGTGGCTGTCGAGAACACGCCCGCCACACCGATGGCATAGGCAAAAATATTGCCCTCGGCGACCGAGTTCACCGAGACGCTGCCCGAATTCGCGACCACGGTCGCATCGGCAATTGAGCTACTCACATTTTCGGTGATCGTGTTGACGGCAGCGGCTGCCCCGGCGGCTAAATAGGCCGAGGTGCTGAATGCGACCTGTCCGGCACCCGCACCGATGGTCGATTGCTCTGTCGATTGAACACTCAGCCCCCCAGGGCAGGTGATCAGCGAAGAGCGATTCTTGCCAGAGATCGCGGCATTGACGGTATCGGTGATGGAATTCGAGACGACCGAGGTTCCCAGGGTCAACGTTCCGTTCACCTCGGCCCCGACAGCCGCGGCGCCGATCAATTTGTTGCTGGCGGCGGTGACGGCGACCCCGTACTGAGAATCCGTGCAGGAAATGGTAGAACTATCGATCAATGCCACGGTCTGACCCGTGAAGGAATTGGAAGAAACCGCAGCACCCGCTGCCAGTCCCGCTAAAAACTTGGACGACGCCGTATCCGTGGAAAGTGCCCCGGCTCCCGAATAAATCGATGAGTGGTCTGTGGCATTAACGGCAATATTTCCCGAACTTGATATGATCGAGCTATTGATGACTTCCGCCTCAATATTCCATTGCGTCACTGTGTTTTTCGACACCGCAAAGTCACCGGTCAGGAGCGAATTCGACACCGTTGCGCCAACGGCAAACGAGTAAATATTATTCGAATTGAGGTAGGGAAGATTCATTCCTGACAGATTCGCAGTCAGCGAGGAAAGATTCGCCGGAGCGCCAGACAGACTGACGACTTGAATCGGTCCTGACGTGAGTGTCACATTCGAGCTCGAAATCTGGGCAGTGCTGTTGCCGCTCAGCGTGACCTCCGTCACGGCGACGCCGGCGCCCAAAAGATTCGGATTTTGATTGGGGTTATTCGCGCTCGCAGAACTCGTCGTGACCACCAGACTTCCCGCCGCCGAAATCAAGAGGGGGGTCATCGTTGAGGCCAGCATCAGACCCGCTGTACTACTTGCCGACGTACTGTTGATCGTACTGTTTTGAATCAGGGCGTTGACGCTCAGCGTCGCATTGGTCGTGGTAAACATTCCTGACCCGGCCACGCCGCTTTGCACGATATTTGCCCCGGTGGCAAAACCATAATTCGCCGACTTGTCGGTCGCGGTGATGGTAATCCCGCCCGAGGTTTGTGCCAGTGATGAGTTGTTGACTTCCGCGTTCGTTTGATAGTCCAGCTGGTTGAGTGCCCCCGCGAGTCCAAACCCCGCGCGGATTCCGTCTTTTCCCCCTGCTTCAGATAACAGCATGTCCAGTGTTCCAGCGACCCCCCAAACGGTGACCGCATTGGTCGCCACAATCTGGAGATTGGCCAGGTTTGTTCCCGTCACCGAATTCAGTTCAGCCTGTGTTATGAGCGTCAATTGGTTATTGGCAATCGACCCCGCGACGGCAAATGCACCATTCCCGACGGTGTTCGCGTTCCCCCCGGCAGCCAGTGCGCCAACTTTCATTTCATTGGTCGCACTCAGATCAATCGCCATCGACGTAATCGTCATCTGATCGATGAAAGCCTCGACATTCGCCGTGACAAAATTGAGAGCGAGCGATCCGGCAATTCCGACTGACGTTTCGGCGGCCTGAGTCGATTTTCCCGAGTTCTGGGCATACGCACCGGTCAGCGAGTTGACTTGCGTGCGATCTTCGCTGGTGACCGTCAGGGTGAACGGAGTTGCACCGACGGTTCCAGGAAGTGTTCCCGTGTCGTTGATGTACGCGAGAACCATGTCATCGACGACAGTTGTCGCGGCATCGCCCGAGACGCCGATACCGTAATTTTGAGTCGCTTGATTCTTCGTGCCTCCGTGTTGTGGTTGCCCGCTCGTGGAGCCCCCAGCACTTACGCTCGTCCCGGCGAGTGCAATGGGTGTAATCGAACCGGATGCGAGCGCCTGAATCGTGACGTTACCCAGCCCCGACAACAGTGAGGAAAGGGGGCTACTGCCGTCAGGTCTGCCGAGATAAGCCGAGACATTGCGGTGAAGATCAACAACCGAAACGCTGACTCCCACGCCGGTGTTTTGACTTTTGAGCACGTTTCCCGAGGCCAGAATCAGTGTGGTTTCGTCAGTGGCATTGACGTTGACATCTCCCATTGTTCCGGGGGCCGCAGTCACAAACAGGGATGTTGTCAGTGGGGAGCTACCAGAAGGGGTGACGGGGACAATTGCAGCGGTAGTCTCTTGCGCAGGGGTCTCGAACAATCCCAGCGAACCAGCCACGCCAGTGTTCGTCGCCGAACCACCCCCTTGAACCAATTGCAGATACCAGACATTGGTCGTGGCGTTGACGGTCAATCCCCCGCTGCCGACGTTGACTCGGGTCGGTTCCGTGACGGGATCGTGATGAGGGTCGGTATTCCCTAAATAGGCATTGGTATGATTGTTCATGACAATCGAACTCGAAGATCCCCCGACGGAATTGGTGCCACCGGGCAAACTGACAGGAGAATTTCGATTATAGACCGGGTCGATGTAGATCATCAGGTTGCCGGAAGCCCCCGTCTGCGCCATATTCGTTGTGGCAGTGACGCTCACCGGCTGACTGACGGGGGCTGAGGTAAACGACGTTTGATTGATCTGCGCCCCGGCCGCAATTTGGGCGAGATTTTCGTTCGTGAATTCGGTGTCGGAAACACTGAAGCAAACAGAAAGTTTCAGCTGCGCGTTCAGTTTACTTTGCTCATTCGTGAGCAGTTTGTTGGGGCCGCTGAAGGCATCCGTCCAGTTATTAAAGAGATACTGGTCGATGCCAAGCTCATTGTCACCAATGGTTTCGAAGTCGCTGGCAAATGTTTTGAGATCCTGGAGGGGTTTGCGAAAAAAGTCCGGAAAACTGACTGCCCCTTGCCAGGGATAGTCAATCTTCGAGTTGACGCTGACACCGGCGCCGCCCGTGACCTGAGCACCCGAAGCGATATAGGCACGACTGGTATTACGAACCAGGGCTACAGCGACTGCGACATCCACGGAGTAACTGCTATCGTTGTTGACATTCGTCTCTGCCTCGGCTTCGGAATGCAGGTTTTCTGTAATCATGCTTTCGACGAGAACGCTGCCGGGGGTGAGCAGAATGGCCGTGCTTCCGATAATGGCTTCGACGGTGTTGTTAACCAGCAACGTCGAGTCCGCAGCCAGGACCGTGCGGAAATTTTGATTCTGATACGTTGTCGCCTGCTTAACCGGTTTCGGTGTTTTCGCAGCGGATTCCTTGGACTTGAATCCAAGGAGTTTTGCCACAGAAAGTACGGCTGATTTGATTCCAGCCGCTGCGGCTGCTAATGCCGGTGAAACCACATCCGATTTCAGCCACTTATTAATTCGGGACCTGACCATGGTTGTCCCAAAGAGATCCATGACGACGATCGAGTCTGTCGAGGTGAGATTGGCACGAATCTGGATGCCTGAAGCCTGCATGCTTGGTGCCAGTGATTGGCTGACGCCAGCCATTTGGTTTCTGGTGGCGATTCCCAGGGCGATTGTTGTGTATAGCGGGAGCAGAGGTGGACTGGATTGCTGTGCTTCCGCTAATGTATTTGTGAGTCCCAGAATGATCGAGCCAGGGCTTTCCTGATTAGCATTCACAACGGCATAGTAAGTATTCCCGTTAATTAACCCTGGATTATCCAAACCCCAGCTATCGGTGAATATGAGCGGTGTCCCGGTCGAAATGGTGAAATCGTCGGCCTGAATTAACCAGGGATCTGTTGCGGTCCCGCTCCCCGACACCCAGGTGATCAAGCCGGGAAGTGAATTGAATGCCGCAGCGACATCCGCTGCCGAGGCATTCCAGTTGAGGGGCGCGGTCGTTTCTGTTTGTCCATTGACGACGAGACTTAAGGTGAATGTTCCCCCTGAGGCAGTGGTCCAGACGGGTTGCAGGTTCGCGGGGTTTGTCTGGGTGATGGCACCACTGGCAAGAAGCTGTGAGTTGTTGGTCGAAACATTCGAAAGAGCGGTGCCACCGTTCCAGGCGATCATCCAGGGATCAGACTGCACGCCGCTCCCGGTGACGGACCAGATATTCACACCATTGAGTGCATTCAGCGCGATTTCAACCGCACCGGGCGTCGCATCCCAAGGGATGGGTGCCGTGGTTTCGATGAGACCGGCAGCGTTCGTGACGGAAATGGTGAAGGTGCCACTCGCCGCATCCGTCCAAAGCTGCTCAGCGGTGACAGAGCTGTTGTTGGTTTGCGATCCCGCAGTGCTTGAGCTGGAACTGGCGGTCAATTGCGAATCATCGGTCGAAAGACCGCCGATTCCATCCCCGGCGATTTGCCAGGGACTGGCAGCCGTGCCACTGCCAATGACCGAAACGGTGACTCCGGCGAGTAAGTTCAATGCGGCGGCGATATCGGTCGCTGTTGCGTTCCAGGCTAGGGGGACGGAGGTTTCGATTCCTATGTTGTTGGGGTTAACCGAGAGGGTAAATGTGCCGCCAACAGCGTTGTTCCAGAGCTGCAGCACGCTCAGCGCTGTGGTGTTTGTCGAGATCGTTCCCAGGCCACCGGTTAACAGCGAATCATCGGCCACTAATCCATTTTCCAGCCCGGTTCCAGAAATCACCCAGGGGCTCGCGTTGGAGCCACTTCCCGTCACGGTCACGCTGACGCCGGGGAGCAAGTTCATTGCCGCAGCCACTTGCGAGGCGGTCGCATTCCAGGGAAGAGGTGCGGTGATTTCGACTTGTTGATTCTGACTTTGCGGTGCAACAAGGATTGTAAACGATCCTCCCGTCGCCTGAGTCGATAGTTGTACGGTACTGGTGCTCAGTGTCCCCACGGTGACGGTTCCACCGGTCAGGAAACTTCCGTTCGCACTGGTGATATTCAATGAGTTCGAGGCGGGAATGGTCACGGAAAGCAGGCTGGCTGTTCCATCGGTTCCGTCAATGACATACGAGTTACCTTGCGTGTCAGTCAGCGATTGTTGCAACTCGATATCGACCAATGGAGAGCCAGGGGATTGTGCGGTCGTTAGCCCCAGAATGTAATTTGAAAAAATCGGATTAAAACTTGGGTTCACCTGATTCGAGGCATAGTAAACTTGTCCACTGACTAACCCGTTTACCGGACGCCCCGAGGCGCCCTGAAAAACAATGGGGGTGCCATCCATCAAGCCAGGAGCGGTTTGAAACACTAGTCCGACTCCGGATTCAATGTTCGCAATCGTAATTTGATAGTTGGGTGTAATCAGCCAGGGTGACTGCGCTGTGCCTGATCCGGTGACCGTCACGCTGACGCCGGATGCCGCCAGAATGCTGGCCGCAATGTCCGCCGGAGCCGCATTGTAATTCAACGAGGGGGTTGAGAGTGTCTGGCCATTGGCCGTCAGAGTGAGCGAAAACGTTCCCGCCGTCGCCGTGCTCCACAACGCCTGTGTCAAGGGATTAGAGAGAGTCGAGATCCCCCCGGACAGAGAGTCCGTGACAGATTCAACGAGTAATTGCAGGGTATCCACTTGAGTGGTGATCACCCAGGGAGCCTGAGCTGTTCCAGACCCGATGACCGTGACGGTCAATCCCGCAGCGGACTGAATTGCCGCAGCGAGGCTGATGTTCGATGCGTTGTAAGCAATCGGAGTGGTGGTTTTGCTCTGACCATTCACTGTCAGGTTCAGTACAAACGTGCCGCTTGTTGCCGTGTTGGACAACGTCTGTGTCATTGGGTTGCAAAGTGACGAACTTCCACCAACCAGCGAATCGGTCACGGATGCAATCATTAACTGCGTAGTACCAACTGGCGGAGTAATGATCCATGGAGATTGTGTTGTTCCCGCTCCGGTCACCGTGACGGTCAATCCCGCAGCGCTATCAATCGCTGCGGCGACGCTCGCACTTGAGGCATTGTACGAGATCGAACTGGTTTTCTTGGCTTGGCCGTTGATGGTCAGATTAAGAACAAATGTTCCACCGGTTGCGTTATTCGAGAGATTCTGTGACGCGGCATTCGAGAGATTTTGTAACGAGGTCAGGATCAACGCTCCACCCGTCGTCGCGGTTGTGGCGGAGCCGATCAATAATTGATTGCTGTAGAGCGGCTGATTTCCAAGGCCCATGAGTGTCGGATTGGCATCCTGCACGACCGGATTGGCAGCTTGGGACTGTGATTGCGTATTGGCCAGTTGAATCACACCGGGCGTGGTGGGGTCTACAATTGCGTAATAGGTCTGACCATCCGTCAAGTTACTGATCTGTACTCCCAATCCCTGATTGAAAACCAGCGCTTGGCCATTGATCAGATTGCCAATGATTGTCGTTTGGTTCGGGTAGACTCTGGTCGGCGTTGAGCTGGGAAAGTTAAAATTAACGGTGTCATTATTTATATCGAAACCACCAACAGTATAAGTCGTGGTTCCTGCCGTAAAGCTGGAATTTCCGGTCAGTTGAAGTGCTTGACCGCTGGAATTTATCAACTGAATTGCATACGGGGTTGTGTTAGTGATCGAGGAATTGACGACCAGAACCGTGTAGGATCCTGCTGCAAGGGGATTCACGATTCCATTCGCGGCAATCGACCCGATGAACTGGCCAGCGACCGGTGTGTACGTCACCGTTTCACCATTGGTGAATAGCGGGTTGCCGTTTTGCCAGGTACCAAAATCGAATGGAATTGTGTTATTGGAGGGATTGAGGCTGGTAATCGGTACCGAATTCCCGTTTGAATCGGTTAACGTAGGGTAGCCGCCGCCAAAACTGATGGGGGTGGGTGTTACGCTGATGGCACCGGCCAGTGTCGCGGCAAGTTGCAGGCTGCGGGGGTTTGATGGGTTCAAAATGGCGTAATAGATTCCGCCCGAATGAAGTCCGGGAATCGCGACACCACCAGGTCCCGCGTCGTAGAGAATCTCGGTTCCGTTTTGATAACCCGAGGGAATCGGGTTGGGGAAAATCAGGCTGTCGGTCGCAAAATTGACGACAAGATCCGCGTTGAAATTTAGCGATGCCGGAACCGTAGCATTACCGCTGGCGGTGATGCTACCATCAACAATCGCCTGAACATGAGCGTGAGACTCGGCAAATCCAACTGCGACGCCCGTTCGACCATCCTCGTAAGAGGCGGATTTGACAGTCAGCTGACTTTTATTGACGGCGGCCGCAGTGATCTGAACGGTCTGACCGGCTGTGATACTGGCCCCCGCATCGACGTTGATCGTCGATGCGACTTGCAGAATCGTCACCCCAATGGCAAGAGTGGAGGTTTCCGCATTGGCCTCGGAGGCCCCTTGGGCTTTTTTCGCTTTGGCAGTCAATTCATTGTTTACCGTCGCAGTTGTCCCGATCGTCACGGTTCCTGCGGCGTTGATCGCCGTCTGGGACTGCAGTTCGACCGTTGCCTTGGGGTTGATGTAATTGACCCCCACAGCCGCGCCGAACGGGTTCTTTTTTGCCGAGCTTTTATTAAAATAACCTTTAAAGTATCCCCAGAACGCCTCTGCATCCGCATAGGGAGTCGTGAGGCTCGAGATCTTGACATTTCCACTGCTGCTGATCGTACTGGCGTGGGTCGTGCTACTGCCGGTCGTGCTACTGCTGGTCGTGCTATTGACGAATGTGATTTCCGCCTCGGGTTGCTTAACAATGATCGACACTGGCAAAGTCGTCATCTTGCTCAGGATTTCTTCGGCTTTGCCGGCGACACCCCCCGTATAAGAATTGACCATATTTTGAGTTTTGAATTGGTCCCCCGCCGCCGTCGAAATCGTGACATTTCCCCCACTGATTGCTGCGGTCTGGTTAATCGTGATGGTTGCATTTGCGCCGCGAACCCATTCGTAAATGTCCTCTGCCTGAGCCCAAATTGCCCATTTCGCATCCGGCACGGTACCATTGGCATCAAGGGTAATCGCTCCGTTGTTCGCGGAGGTCGTTCCTGTAGCGAGCAATTGAGCTCCGGCATTGACCGTAATCGAGGGAGAGTTCGCGTTAATCGAGAGTGTGTCACTGGAGGGCCGTGAGGCACTCAAGCTGATGGTTCCCGCTTGACCGATCGAGGAGGATGTTTCGAGGATCGCTCCGGATTGGATCACAATCTTTGGGGCGCTGAGCGTGATATTACCGGCCGCTCCGGTGGAAGAAGCGGTATTCAAGATCACGCCCGAATTAATGATGATCTCGCTCGAGTCCGTGATGGCAATGTCACCACCATTGCTGTTCCAGTTCTGTGCGATGATCGTCGTCAACAGCGTCCGTTTTTCCAGGATTTGCGTTTCGGCGGAAAACCGTCGCGTCATCAACCGGCTCTGGCGCGGCAGCAGCGCCACGCGTCGACGCCAAAGTCCTGTCAAATTCAGAGAGGGGAGCCAACCCGATTTTGCCCGAGACGGTGATTGTGGACGACGTGCGATCATCTTTAAAAGTCCCTCGAGGCAATTCAGTTCTGCCTCTTTAGTCAATTCATTTCCGAGTATGGTGCTTGGACCCCAGTTCAACGAATTAGGTCGATTCAAGATTGCTTGTTCGTTGAGCTGGTTTTTGGATCATTGTGGTATGGGAATCGGGACCGTACATGAGTACGGCCCCAATGGAGGTGATTCAGGAACGCTTATCATTCAAGAACGCTTACCGAGGTTGCTCAGTTTCGCGGTTAAGGACAGGGCAGCCCCTTTGGCCTTTACCAGCTTTGGAATCAGCAGATTGACAATCGGACTCCCCAGCCCCGCGAAGACGTTGTAATAGTTCTTGCCCGAGGCAGGGGGGACAGGGGTTGTTTTCTGGGTCGTTTGATTGACTGTTGCCCCCACCGAGCGGAGGGGAGGGGCGTTTGCCAAGGAATAAAGTGTGGGGAGGGTCTGGCTGATCCCATCCAGTGGCAGCTGGCCTGCCAGCTGGCGACCCTGATTGGCGATCGCGAAAATCGCGGCCCAGGAGGGGGCGGCGATGCTGGTTCCCCAGGCGTTTCCCCAGGGTGAGCCCCCAAAGGCGTAATTATTCCCGCCCGATTTAAAGTTCGTGGTTGTCGTGTTTTCGTAAGAGTTATAAACGGCGACACCGGAAACTTCAGAGCCGTTAAAACTGACATCGGGATCGGTACGGCCCGCAGTACTGACCGGATTGGCGAGTTTTGTCGTATTCGGAACAAATTGCTGATAGGTCGGTTGCGGTTGAGTCCCATCGACACCCCCGCCGGATGTAAAGGATTTCCCCGTGGTTTGCATTGACCCTCCGTAGACCGCCTGTTCAGAGATCAAGTGACCACTGGCGGTCGTCTTGATCTGTGTGTATCCCGCCACGACGACATTCGACGCGCCAAAGCCGCTCGGTCCAAAATCCCCACTGGACGAAACATACGTGACGTTGGGTGCAAAGGGGCCCGAATTCAGGCTGTCGGCATTAAAGCTGGATGTTAAAACAGAAGGGGCTGGAATTCCGGGAATATTCCAGTTCGCCACAAGAGTCATGACCGCTTGAGCATCAGCCACGGAACTACTCGACGCCTCAATAACAACGATATTGGCGAGTGGTGCCAAGGCATGGACCCACTGGATGTCCTGCGGAACTTCGCTCGGGTCAGGATTGATTTGCTGAGACGGGTAATTCGTTCCGCCTGATTGATCGACCTTCAGGAAGACGGGGCCTCCGGGCTGATTGAAGCTATTCAAGCCGATGGCCCGATCAAACATACTGAGGTCACTGTTGCGAAAGTTGGGATTGGTGCTACTGACAAAAGCCGAGTTATCTCCGATGGCAAAAATCGCCACGGTCTGACCTGCGCCAGTCCCTTTGATTCCCCCTGCAAGTACCACCGAGGAAAATCCATACGCTTTTGCGATCTGTGCTGGCGAGTGGGTCAGCGCGAAGTTGTAGTACAGCGTTTGATGATTCGTTCCAGTGACTTTCAGCAGCAGCGGGTCGTTCACCCCCCCCACGCTGATGGTTGGAATCCCGCGGATACTGATCGTGCTGGTTTTGGCCGACCATTTGATTTTCAGTCCTGCGACGTTGGCGATGACATCCCGCAGCATATTTCCAGTGACCTGGTTGACACCGGTCACATTTCCCCCTTTGCCACCGATCAGGCCAGGGACGGGTTGTTGCAGATTGACTGCGGAGGCCAGGTTTCCCCCCGACAACTGGGTCATCAGAGCCACGGATCCGATGGCCCCATTGGCGACTTTGATCGTGGCGTTGTAGGGGCGGCCAACCGTACCTGGAGGAAGCACGAGCGAGTTGAAGCCAAGGGCTGTTGCATCCCCGGCCGGTGCGGGCATCGTTGTCGTCACCGACCCCTGAAAAACGCTGGCTGAGGGGCGAATCAAAAAGTGATAAACAACGGTGTCCGAAATCGCGTTGTTCGCCGTACTTGTGGCAAGGAACGCAACGTTGTACTGACCGGGAGCCGTTGGGCCGGTTCCCGCTAGGCTGGCGATCCGGAAACGGGAGACTCCGGTAAGGATTCCATCGGTTGCCGGGACTCCACTGGCATCTTGCAGTTGCAGGCCAGGGGGCAAATTCCAGCCCGAGGCGACCGAAATATTGTACTGTTGGCCCGGCAGATGGCCGACGAAGATCGACTGGTTATAAGATTGACCTACCATTCCCCCGGCAACATCACCTGTTGGTCCGCCATAACCTGTCGTGCTGAATGGGATTGATGAATTCAGGTTGGAAATGAGAGTCGATGCCAGAATTGGGGTTGTATCGGGATTGAAATCCGATTCCATGGGGACGGTTGCAGACAGCAGTATTCGTTGCTCGAGAATCTGCACCGCCGCCGCTGCGGCTACTGCGCTCCCTTTCCGACGACGAGGCGTCGAGCGGGTGCTTCGTGACAAAAATCGTTCCATACCATTCAAAAGCCAATCGTTCATAATCATTCTTGCTTCCTTCGGTTCAACTTGATGCAAGTGTTCTCGCTGCCAAAAAACACCAATCCCGAGTATTGGGAATCTCACGTTCCCGTTTTGCAGCCATTTTTGCCACAAAGCTGAGAGTGCATCGCTATGCCTGTTTGAATCCGTTTGTTGGGGGCGGCTCAACGCGTTAATTCCAAATCATTTTTAAAAACGAGTTGCGTTACGATACGTTTCCAGGCAATTGGGGGTCACAAGCCCCGACACGCGTTTTTTCAGGCGAGTTTTCCATCAATTCTCTTTGTGCGAACGTATCTCAACTAAGTAAGCGTGTTTTTCAGGAGACGAGGGAGGTGTTTTTCGGGAAATTTTGGTAAATTTGTCAAAATCGGGCTGAATCACTGAAAAGAGGGGTTTGGCTCGCCTGGAATCGAAGGTTTGGTGACATGACCGGTGAATTGATTTTTGCTCGAGAGCAATCCATCGCGAAATTTCTGCACTGCTTCAGTGAGATCAGGCAGATTGCTCGCGAATATCTGCAGCGTGAGCGTGTTGATCACACTTTGCAGCCGACGGCGCTGGTGCACGAGGCGTTTTTGCGCCTGGTCGAAGGGAAGCTGGTACACCCGGATGATCGGACCGAGTTTTGTGCAGTGATCGCCCGAATGATGCGGTTCGTGCTGGTTGATCATGCGCGGAAACGATCGACGCACAAACGCTTCGATGACAGGGTGCGGGGGGAATTGACCGAAGAGATTCCCGATCGATTGTCGATGGATTTCCTGGATTTGCTGTCGCTGGACGAGGCGTTGGATCGCCTGGTGAATTTAAACCCCCGTCATGCCCAGGTGGTCGAACTGCGGTACTTCGGCGGCTTGAGTATCGAAGAGACGGCCGCAACACTGGGGGTCTCGACCTGGGTTGTGAAAGACGACTGGCGGATGGCTCGGGCTTGGCTCAGACTGCAATTGCAGATTGAAAATCAAACATGAACCCCGATTTTTATCGGCGGTCGACCGAACTCTTCCTGGCTGCCGCCAAACTGACGACCGAAGACCAGCACGAGCTGTTGACCCGCGAATGTGGCGATGACGCAGTGCTTCGATGCGAAGTCGAAAAACTCTTGCAACAAGACCTGCAGCTCGGTCCGATCCGTGACCGGGAGTCCGTCCACAATTTTGCCTCAGCCCAGTCGTTACTCGATGCGGCGAACGCTCCGCAGGAGGGTCTCGATCCATCACCCCCGGCAAATCACTTCCCCATGATCGCCGGGTTTACGATCCTCAGTCAACTGGGGGAAGGGGCCACCTCGGTGATCTTTCGCGCGTTTCAGCAAAGCACCAACCGCGAAGTGGCGCTCAAAACACTGTTTTTCCGGCAATTTGCTTCGAAAAAAAGTCGGCAACGTTTTGAACGCGAGATTGAGCTGGCCGCTTCGCTGGAACATGCCAATATTGCACACATCTATGACAGTGGTGAATCTGCCGGGGTACTCTGGCTTGCCATGGAACTGATCGATGGTTTGCCGCTGGACCAGTACCTGAAAATCCGGCCACAGGATCAACGGGCGAAGTTGACGCTGATGATCCGTGTCTGCGATGCCGTCAGTTATGCCCACCGCCAGGGGATCATCCATCGTGATTTAAAGCCAGGGAATATCCTGGTCCGGGAACAGGGGCAACCGGTCGTCGTCGATTTTGGTCTGGCTCGTTTAGCAGGTCCGGATTCGTTGGCAGGTCAAGGGCTTTCACTCTCGGGAGAAATCCTTGGGACACCGGGGTTCATGTCTCCTGAGCAGGCCCGGGGCGAGAATGAGGCGACGGACCTGCGGAGTGACTGTTACAGCCTGGGAAGTCTGTTGTTCTGGCTGATCACCGGAGCGACCCCTTATGACTTGACCGGATCGATTGCGGCGGTGACGAGGCGAATTGGCTACGAGCAACCACGTCGGCCAGCGGAACTGGGGGTATCGCTTGATCGGGATTTGACTGCCTTATTAGCAAAATCCATTTCTACGGATCCAGAAGATCGCTATCAAACGGCCGAGGAATTATCGCACGAGATTCAGCGTTATCTGAATCACGAACCCTTGATGGTGCGCAGCCGTTCCAGTTTGTACCTGATCGGAAAATGGCTGGCTCGCCATCGAATCGTGACAACGACCGTCGTCTCGATGATTTTCGCCGCCTTGACCGGGGTGCTGATTTTTATTGTTTCGCTGCGGTCTGAGCAGCAGCGGACCGAGCGTGCCAATCGCGAATTGCAGATCACGTCTGATGAGCTCCGTCTAACCATGGGCAGCCACTCATTGACACTGGCGCAGGAATTATGTGAATTCAATGACTTGACGCAGGGCATTCAGTACCTGCGCGAGGCTTTCTCTTATGTCCCTGACGGCTATGACGATCTAAGGCATGTGATCCGAGCGAATCAGCGGGCATGGGAGCACGATGTCTGGCTGCCGATCATCACCTTGCGAGAAAAAGGGCCGATTCGGCAGATCGACTTGAGTTCCGATGGGAAGTCATTGCTGGCGGTGTCGAACACGTTTGCGCAAGCATGGAATTTAGAGTCTGGTTTGCCAAAGGGCTCTCCACTCACACATGCTGCGTCCCCGGACGGAAAGCCGGCGCGGATCTGGTCTGCTCAGTTTAGTCCCGATGGTCAATTCATTTTGACGGCCGGCTCGGACGGTCGGGCGATGATCTGGAGCTCTGCAACCAGTGAGTCAACCGGAATTGAGTTTGCTCACTTTGACCCGGCGTCGATCGCTACGGGGGATACCGATGTCAGGAGTGCTGAATTCAGCCCAGACGGGAAGCGGATATTGACCGCAGGGGGACGGACGCTGCGATTGTGGGATGCCCAAACCGGGCAAGCGATCGGGAATCCGCTGACTCAAGATAGCCCGGTTCGTTGCGGCAAATTTCATCCTGGGGGGGAATGGCTTGCGGCTGGAGGGGCGGATGGGATGATCCGGTTCTGGGATTGTCGGACCGAAACCATGCGAGGTGAGCCCCTGGCAGGGATCTCGAAAGCCCTCATTAATAATCTGAAATTTAATCAGGAGGGGAGTTACTTTCTGGTCGTTTGTGCTGATGGGCGTATCCAGATTTGGGAGACGGCGACTCGCAAGCAACTGCGTGAGACCTCGCCGGTGAATCGTCTGGTGATTGACGCGGATTTCAATAACCAGGATCGGGGGGTGTATGCGCTGAGTGACAAAGGGGAAGTTCAGCGCTGGGAAATCACTTATTGGAATAATTTCCACCGCTCGCTGATTCTGCCGGGGGAAGCGAGTTGTTTGACGGTGGACTCCCCCACACAACAGGTGGCCGTCGGCGATGCGGAAGGGACCATTCGGCTACAAAAAATTCCCGCACATGGCGAGGTTCGCCAGCGGATTCTTGCCTCGTCGCCGATTTCCTCTGTGGCGGTGGATCTCAAGTCCTCGACCCTTTGGATCGTCATGAAAGAATCTCGATTAGAACAATGGGATCTCCAGCAAGACCCTCCGGTTTTACGGTTTCAGCAAGAGCTCGCATTCCCTGCTGAATCGTTATCGATTTCTCCCGACGGAAACCGGCTGGCGGTGGTGGGGGGGGCGATCGTTCGGCAGCTGGATACCAAGAGCCGGGAGTTCATCGGTTCACCCTGGGAGTCGTCGATGGGGAATACCTCCGGGCCGGTGCTGGCAACCACCTATTGTCCTGAGGGGAAGCAATTGGCGATCGGAACGCAAGGTGGTGATGTGGATGTTTGGGATGGGGTAAGTCAAAAGTCGGTTTCACGATGGAAATGCGGGGGGGCTGTCACTTCGCTCTTTTTTTCCCCCGACAGTCAATATTTCATTGCCGCCTCGACGGACCGAAACGTCTGGATCTGGCCGATTGGGGCTGAGGCCGAGGGGCGGGGACCGGTGCAGCTCGAACATCCGGAAGCGGTGTTATCGATGGCCTTGAGTCCTGATGGCAGAACGTTGTTAACGGGTTGTCGCGATGGCACAACGCGATTGTGGAGTCTTTTCCATGAGCGCAAGCTACTCAGCGAGATCAAGCAGGTGCATCCGGTCACGGCCGTGGCGTTTTATCCGCAGCAAAGCCCCGAATCGAATTGGATTTTGACCGGTTTTCGCGATGGTTCCGTCAAAACCTGGGATACGAAAACGGGATTTCCCATCGGCCCGACGTTTCGGCATAACACCACGATTCAGTCGCTGTGTCTGCTGGGAGGAGGTCGGGTTGTGATGTCAACCAGCAACGATCGCAACATCCGATTCTGGAGGTTACCCACATCACCCGAGTCGAGTCCGTAACAGCCGCCGCTTGTTGCAACCGGGCCTGGTGATGAGGCTTGATCTATTGGGGGTAATTCAAGTTCAGCTCGGCTACAGTCAGGGAAATATTGGTAGCGCTTCCCCCTTGGTCCTGCTGAATTTTGGTGGCAATCAGTTGATCAGGTTGCCGTCGGGACCCCGGAGTGAATTAAAGAATCGTTCGCGGTCCGCTTGATGCGCGGTTTCGGTCCGCGTGATGAATTCCGCTGCCACCACTGCATCTGGAAAGATATAGAAACGCATCAGATTAACGTTTCCCTTGACATCGATTTTCATCTCGAGCGCCGGAGTGGTTCCGGCCAGCATGCGGCGCGAGGAGAGGAGCCTTGAGCCAGGGACTTGCTGTGGGGTTTTGTTTTTTATCTCGTTAAACATCAGATCAACAGCAGTCGGATTTGATGAGACCCCCGGGGGGAGGACAATCGAGGTCATTGACATCTGACAATTTCGACGATTCAGCGTATAGGTCTGCGAACCATTGACGGACTGTTTTACGTTGTACGTCGGTGTTCCTGGCATTTCCCCTTGGATAAATCCCATCGGATGCCGGAAGGTGATCCAGTTGGCCTTTTGGTTTGCGGCCATTTTGATTGCCTGCCCAACGACGACCACCAGCAGGAACAATCCCACCAGTCCCGCTGCAGAGAGCCCCCCGATCAACAACCAGTTGGGTCCCTTGGATTTGCGTCCCCCCGATTTTTTCTTGACGGGTGGCCGTGGGCGACTTCGGGTGACCGGCAGTTCGTCTTCGTCTTCGAAGTCCTCGTCCTGTGCAGGGCGTTTTCGTGAGGATTTGGCCGCTTGACCCAGGTCGGCCAAAAAATCGTCGTCCGGTGGCGATGACTGCTTTTTTCCGGGGGCCAGAAATGCGGTGGCACAGGCGGGGCAACGAACTTTTTTTCCGGCCGCTTCTTCTTTAACCTTGAGTGACTTTTCGCATTCAGGGCATTTGATTGTAAGACTCATCAGGCCAAACCTTTTCTATCAGCTTTCTCAGCGGCAAACAAATTTCGTTGAATCCGACCGGAGTCAAATCGACTCTCGCACAGTGATCCGCAACTCGATTCACAAACGACATCCGTGCAGAATGGCCGGAGATTTTAACATCAATCGTGACGAATGCGAATGGGTTTTGGTCCCGTTCTGAACTGATTGCAGAGAATCCGATTCTTGTTTGAAGCGATTGGAGGCTCGCGAAATCCTGGACGCAAAACGATCTGCGCACGATGGATTTTTTGGTCGACGAGTCGCATGCGATGGGTTGGGCTAATCCACGGCAGCCCCATCTCTTTCGGATGTTTTCGGCGTTTCTGCCGATAAATAGGGATTGAAGTCAGATTTTGATGATCCAATTCGTTCGAGATTTCGTTCGTGTCTGAAAAAACCATCGCCGATCACTAAGGCGTTCAAGCTGAACAGAATGAACAGCATGATGAAACATCATCGATCGTGTTTTCGCGAGCCGCCAGCAGCAATCAGCAGGCAAAATCATCACTTTGATACGAAAGAGAAAACTCTCACGAGGAGTCACATCATGCCGGGATTCGCTGAACCGTTTGTTGCGAGTTTGACCATCGAGCAAGGGGGGCTGTGGGAAAAGCTGGCACAGTTTTCCTTTGAGGCGGACGGGAGCGGAACGCGGTTTTTAAGTCGGCTGGCGCTGGAAAATGGCTGGTCAATTCCTTTTGCACAGCGGGTGCTCGTGGAATACCGCCGATTTTTGTTCTTGACCGCCGTGGCGGGGCATCCGGTTTGTCCCTCTGAAGAGGTTGATGCCGCATGGCACCAGCATTTGATTTTCAGTCGTTCTTACTGGACCGAGCTCTGTGACGAGACACTCGGGTATCCCTTGCATCACGATCCCTCGGCCGGCGGGTCAGACGACGGGCGAAAGCACTGGGAGATGTACCGAAAAACCCTGGACAGTTACCGTCGTGTTTTTTGCGAAGAGCCCCCACGTGAGATTTGGCCGTTGCCGTTTGAACGTTTTGATCCCTGTTCACACATTCGGGTAGTGAACATGCGGGATCATTGGGTCCTCGCCAAACCGATCTGGTGGCCCCGTCGCCGGCCTCGCAGACCGGTCATGGCGGCTGGGATGGTTCCCGTCACGGCGGTCGGTTTGGGACCTTTTGATTTAACGGGCCCCGAGTTTCTAGCGGTATTTTTCGGTCTTTCGCTGCTGCTGCTGATCGGGTCCTATATCTATTCCCGAATTCAGCGGAGTCTGACTGTGAATGAGGATCATGAGCTTTCTGCCGAGGAAATTGCCTGTTTGAAATTCGGCGAGCCTGCCGCAGTGAATGCGGCGGTGGCTCAGATGTTGCACGATCACGAGTTAACGACCGAAAAAGCTTACGGTTTTTTGGGTCAGGTTAACGGGGCAAAAATCCGTTTTCGACCTGGTGATCAAGCGACCACTGCGAGCGAACGCGCGTTAAAAAGGCCCCCTCGTCGTCCTGCAGCCGTTGAGCTGGAATCCCTTATCAGACTCCAGAAAATTCCTGCAAGTGACGGCTCGCTAAAGTCGTCGATTCTGCGGGCTGTGGCTGATGAGCCGAAAACCCTGGTTCAGCTGCAAAAATCGCTGGTGAATGAAACGGCAGAAATCAAAGCGAGAATCGAGGAGGCTGGTTACCTGCTGAACCGAACCCAGCGTTTCACCGCACGGATGGTTCCGGGGTTGTCGATCTGTTTTTTGCTGGTGTTTGGAATCATGAAAGTGGTGGTCGGATTGGAGCGGAACCGGCCGGTGATCTTCCTTGTCTTGGGGTTGATTGCCGCGCTGATTACGTTTTTGACTTTGATTTTTTCGATCCGACGTTCACTGGCGGGTGATCAAATGGTGCGGACATTAGAGTCACAGCATGATTGCTTGAGAACAAGCCCCTTAACAACGGCGAGTTCCGGGAATCAGGTGGCCTTAGGTGCCGCATTATTTGGCTCTGCAGCCCTCTCAGGTCCTGCGATGGAAGATCTCAAGTCGGCCTGGAAATCGACGACGCCCAGCGGAACCTATACGGGGAGCGACGGCGGGGGTGGCTGCGGCGGCGGGGTAGGGGGCTGTGGCGGAGGGGATGGTGGAGGGGGTTGCGGCGGCGGCGGCTGCGGGGGGTGTGGGGGTGGCTGAGCGAATCCGTTTCGGTGGAATTCGCGGCCGCTGATCTACGGACCTTGAATCACGGATGTATCGAATAGATGATCAATCATCGGTTGTGCTGTTCCCCGGGATGGCAAATGACCCTCATGGAAATCAGGTCATCATTCGATGAAATCGCGGTCAATGTCACGGAATTCCTCTGCTTCATTGACGAGACTGCATCAACCCAAGCGAGGTTAAAATCACCGCGAGCAGGTCATCGAGTCTTTTTCGTTGCATCATTTGATCGTCGCGTGGTATGGTGATTGACTTGGCCGCGTACTTGAATGTGTGCCTCGTACCTGCGCTCCCTGTTTCTTTCAGGCTGTTCAATGGACCGTCGCTCGAGCCAGAATCCCGGTCACCACTACTCTCGACGTGCGGCTGTTCAGGGACTGGCTGCCGGAGCGATCGGGCTGTCTGGCTTGACTCTCTGGAGTGGGCCGTTGGGTGCCAGTCGTGTGCTGGCGGAAGCGGTTCGTCGTGCGCCAACAGCCAAGTCGATGATCTTTCTTTCGCTGTTTGGAGGTCCGCCACACCAGGATACCTTTGATCTGAAAGAAGAGGCACCTGCTGAAATTCGCGGCGAGTTTCAGTCGATTGCGACCAGCCTGAACGGATATCGGATTTGCGAATATCTGCCAAAGCTGGCGCGACTCGCCCACCTGTACACGGTGATTCGGTCGGTGACGCATGAAGACAATGCCCATGAATCTGCGTTTTATTCGCTGATGACGGGCTGGCCCCATCCGCAGCCCAACACCAACGCCAAGCCCAGCCTGATTGACTATCCGAATTACGGCGTTGTCTTCGAGCAATTAAAACCCCCAGACACAGCGGTTCCAGGATTTATTCTGGCTGGGGGGGTGACCAGCGGTGGGATTGGTCAAACGGCAGGATTCCTTGATCGAAGCCGGGGACCGTACTTGATCCCCCAGGATGCCAACAGTCCGAAGTTTGCCGTCCCGGATTTCACTCTCGATTCCGACGCGGGGAATTCCGAAACGGGGACATCCAGATTGCTGAAACGGAGAACACTGGTCGAACAGTTCGATGCAATGGCCCGGATCGCTGACCTGAAATCGCCTCAACAATTCTCGACCATTCAATCTCGCGCATTCGAGATGCTGGCCAGTAGCAAACTGGCTCAGGCATTTGATCTCAGTCATGAATCTCTTGCGCATCGCGATGCCTACGGCCGGAACCCTTTTGGTCAAAATTTACTGGTTGCACGGCGGTTGATCGAAGCAGGTGTTCCTGTCGTACAGGTGAACTGGCGCAACAAAGGGGATGGCGGGCTGGATACGCATTACGACAACTTCAACCAATGCAAAGGGACCTTGTTGCCCCGATTCGATTCTTGCTTATCATCGTTGTTGATCGATCTGTACGAGCGAGGTTTACTGGAACAAACGCTGGTTGTCGCAGCGGGGGAATTTGGTCGGACGCCTCGGATCAACGATGTCGCTGGCCGCGATCACTGGCCTGGCTGTAACTCGGTCATTCTTGCCGGAGGTGGGATTAAGAGCGGCTACGTCTATGGTTCCTCCGATCGAATCGGTGCCTATCCCGCAACAAACCCGGTCGGTCCCTGGGATGTATTCGCCACCATGCTTCACTGTTATGGTATCGATCTTGAGACGGTGATCCACGACACGTCGGGGCGTCCGCATCCGCTGTGCAAGGGAATTCCCATCTTCGACGTGCTCGACGATCCCGCTCGCCCCCAACCCCGCGTCACGGCTGTGCTCAAGCAGCCAGACATCACGGTCCAGTCCCAGTTCGTCACACCGACGAAGGTTGAACCGACCACCACGTCGTATCGAGCGGAGCAAAATCCCGTTGATGGCTCGACATTTCTGTACATACCCGGTGGCGAGTTTGTGATGGGAAGCGACGATTATTCCATCGAAGGTCCACCCCATGCGGTACGTATCAGTCCGTTTTGGCTGGCGCGGACTTGTGTGACAAACGGCATGTACAAAGCCTTTACCCTGGCAACGGGTTATCGCGAGCAGGAATTTCACAATCAACACCTGGTCGATCCGACTCTCTTTTACCGTGAGGATCATCCCGCAGTGGGGGTCAATTACGAGGATGCGAGGGCCTATTGCCGCTGGGTTGGTGGCCGATTGCCGACGGAAGCGGAATGGGAGTTTGCCGCGCGAGGCCCTGAAGGCCGCATCTACCCCTGGGGCAACGAACCACCGTCCCCCGGTCGTGCCGTGTATGGGCTTGTTCTCGGTCACGGTGGTAAAACCGAACCCGTCGGCTCGTTTCCCGGCGACTGTAGTCCGTATGGTGTACTCGACTTGGCAGGCAACTTGCCGCAATGGTGTGCAGATTGGTTCGGGCCCTATCCCACAAGTACTTCACCGACATTGGTCGATCCCCAAGGGATAGCACAAGGGATAAATCGTGTGGTTCGTGGTGGTTGCTGGTCCTATGAAGCAAGGTCACTGCGCGCAACAGCACGAATGCAGCAGCCTCCTCAACAGCGATTGTTCACAATTGGCTTTCGAGTCGCCATGGATGAACTCGAAGTGATGACCCCAGTCGATCATCGTGGTTCGCAATGCGAGAAGACCACTCACCCTCTCCCCGGATTATCGGGGCAAGGGGACTCGCTCCAGTCCGCTCCGTGACATCGTAAGTCACGACTTAACAAAAACCGGACTGTTGAGATGGTGTCGCTGGAAAAAACGAGAAAGACAAAGCGCACTGTTTTTCCAAAGCAGTGTCACTCTTCCGCTGTTTCACTCTTCTGCGGGGAATTACCCGCACCGAATCTCACAGGCAAACACTACGGGCAGGTCCTGTCCCCTCGCCCCGGTACTCCGGGGAGAGGGTTAGGGTTAGGGTGAGGGGCTCTTCGCACATCAAGATCACCCGCGGCAGTTCGCGAAAATTTCGCGATTCATTTTCTGTGAATCACCAAGACTTCGACGAGACGTTTACGTTTAAGGGCCGCGGGAAAAAGACCCCTCACCCTCACCCTCTCCCCGGAGTACCGGGGCGAGGGGATCCCCCCCTGCGGGGGTTGATCGCAAGAGACCCGTTGTAAAGGTTTGACCTCAGTTGGTAAACGTCTTAAAGCTGTAGTTAAAGGCGGTAATCGTGGTTGGAATCGCGAACTTCAACACGAGACTGATTGACTTTCCTGCTTTCAAGCCGGCCGTGCTGAACCGAACATACGGGTTGGCTCCCCCCGCCGTGTATCCTATTGCGCCCGATAGCGACACTCCGGCCGTCAGGCCAATCAGCACGAAATCAAGATTCCCCTTCAGGTCGACTCCGCTGATATTATTCATCGTCACCGTCTGCGCCCAAAAACCGGTGGTTCGATTCTTGACCGGGCTCGATCGAGTGATACTCACCTTGTTCGAGACATCCGTCCCCACAATCAGCTTGGCGGTATTCGATGCGAGGGTGACCAAGGTCGATCCCGCTGCGTCGACCAGCGTGATGATCGGACGATAGGTTCCTCCGGCCGTGTAAGTGTGAGACCCTACTACATGCACCGCCGTCCCATCCGTATTCGGGTGCGTTACCACGATGTTTGAGTCGGTCCGTCCATCACCCCAGTTGATCGTGGCGGTATAATTTGTGGGCAACGTCACACCCATTGAATCAATAATGTCGACCAGTTTTATGATCCCGGTGTTCAATCCGGTAAAGACGGTGGTGGTGAAGGTGGTTCCCACCGTCAATGGCCGGGCGTTGACGGTCAGCGTGGCGACGTTCGATGTCACCACGCCAAACACGTTGGTGAGCACCGCCCGATACTGTGATCCGGTTTGGCTTTTCACCGTCGAAACACTGTAAGTTCCGGTGGTGGCATCCGCGATATTCGACCAGGTCGAACCACTATTTGTAGTGACCTGCCACTGGATCGTCGGTGCCGGTGCCCCGGTTCCGATAACGGTAAAGCTGGCCGTTACCCCTGCCGTCACCGTGGTATTCACTGGTGACGTGGTGACCGCTGGGGCTGAACCAATCGCATTGTTCACCGTTCCACTGGCGTCCGCATAGTTGCCTGCGACATCATGGAATGACCAGGGGTCATTGAGATAAATCCCGGCACTGGTATGGGTCGTCCCGGTCAGCGTCAAGCCACTGTACAGATTTACGCTTCCGATTCCGCTAGCGGTTCCCGTTGCTGTATGAGCATTTCCGTCGAAAGGGCTGTTGTACGGCGTGACGACGATGTTCGCAGTCGCTTGGGCAATACTGTTGCTGATAGTTCCACTGAGGCTATTGTAATTCATCCCTCCCGCAAAGCTCCACGTATCTCCGGTGTAAGTCCCGGCGTTCGTGTGGGTTGTACCCGTCAGGATCAACCCGCTACTCAGGTTGGCATTGCCAATTCCCGTTGCTGTCCCCGTCGCGGTATGGGAATTTCCATCATAGGTCGTTCCGGTAATGGTGTAGGGTGTGATCGTAATGGTGGCAGTTGCTTTTTCAATGCTGTTATTCACGGTCCCGCTTGTATCCGCATAGTTCCCCAAAATATCGTGGAATGTCCAGCGATCGCCATTGTAGGTTCCCGCGTTCGTATGCGTTGTTTCTGTCAGCGTCAGGCCACTGCTGAGATCCAGCGAATTGAGTCCCGTAGCAATACCGCTCGACGTACGAGCGTACGTGTCATAAGTCGTCGCGTAAGGGGTGACTGTGATGGTGGCACTCGCCTGGCCAATCACATTTGTGACGGTACCACTGGCATCGGCATAGTTTCCGCTTGCATCTTGGAATGTCCATGCATCACCCGTGTAAACCCCTGCATTCGTGTGAGTTGTTCCGGTCAGCGTCAGGCCACTGCTCAGATCGACCGACCCAAGGCCGGTCGCCGATCCGCTCGCCACATGGACGGACGTATCATAAGTCACGTTGTACCCCGTCACCGTAATGGATGCGGTGGCCTGACTGATGACATTATCAACCAATCCGCTGGCGTCGGCATAGTTCCCCTGAGGATCGTGGAATGTCCAGGTGTCCCCGAGGTAAACACCCGCGTCGGTGTGTGTTGTTCCCGTCAGTGTCAGTCCACCACTGAGATCAACCCCGTTCAATCCCGTGGCCGACCCCGTCGCTGCCTGTGCGGCCGCATTGTAGGTCGCGATCAGGCCTGTCACGGTGATCGAAGCGGTTGCCTGACCGATGATATTCGCCACCGTTCCGCTGGCATCCGCGTAGTTCCCCGAGGGATCGTGGAACGTCCATGTATCGAGGATGCTTACCGCATTGGTATGCGTTGTTGCCGACAGCGTTAAGCCGCTCAACAGAGACCCATCGAGAGCATACGCGAATCCCGTGGCGGTGTGTGCTGTTGCATCGTAAGTGACTGTATAGCCTGTCACATCGATCACGGCCTGAGCCTGAGCCACCGTTTGAGACAGATTGTCCGCAGTGCTCGTATTCAGGTCGGTCGTGGCGATGAAGCTGGCCGTGATCGTATGTGTCCCCGCCGTCAGGTCGACAGGGAGATTCACCGAAGCGGAACCGAACGATAACGTGACAGTGGCACCATAATTGACGCCATCAACCACGAACTGCACTTGTCCGTCAGGGGTGACACCGCTGGCAGAGACTGTCGCGGTGACCGAAACCAGATCACCATAGGTACTATTGGGACTGGATGAGAGCAACGTGGTGGTGGTCGAACCCGCACTCACCGTCAGCGTCTGCTCGACTGTGGTCGCGGGATTGTAATTTCCATCGCCCGGTTGCCCGGCGGCAACAACAATCGCGCCGGTGCCGGTAATAAACAGGCTGCCGTTACTGATGTACCCAGCCCCTGAAATCAGGGTAAAGGTGACGGTCAATCCCGAACTGCTGGTGCCGTTTAAGGGGATCGGTGCATCGCCGAAGGTGGCGTTCCCCAGTGAGCCAAAACTGATCGTTTGATCGACCTGCTGCACGGTCAGTCCGGATTGGTCGGAGCCACCCTGGAACCCGTTACTGCTGGTATAAACTGCGAGGATGACGTGATCGCCACCAGATAGCGACAAGGACTGACTGCTGGCATCGCCATTCGCGTCAATGGTGACCGGGCTTCCCGTGGCGACACCATCGACGACGAACTGGACCGTTCCTGCCGGTGTCCCCTGCGTCGCGTCGGTTGGCACGACTCGAGCCGTATAGGTCACCGATTGTCCGTAGGTTGACGTCGTTGCGGGCGAGACCAGACTGGTCGTCGCTGCAAACTGAGCCACCGACAACGAGAGTGTTTGAGTCGATCCCACTGTGTTCACATCGCCACTGTAGACGGCCGTAAGCGTATACGTACCGACCGACAAGGGCTCGATTGTGAACGAAGCGGTTCCCGTTCCATCCAGAGCCACGGGACTTCCGTGATTCACTCCATTGACCGCAAACTGAACGGTCCCTGTCGTCAATGGCAGTCCGGTGATCGAGGAGCTTACTGTCGCTGTAAAGGTCGGGGTGGTTCCTGCCAAGGGATGCGCGATGGAACTGCCGAGGTTCGAGGCGGAAGTGTCTTGAATGACCGACTGACTGAATGTCTGAGTGGCCCCGTCGATCTCGCTGTTACCGCTGTAGATCGCGGTAATGACGTGGGTTCCGGCGGACAGTGAATTGGTTGTGAAGGAAACAAGCCCCGAACCATCCACGGCCATCGGACTTCCCTGGTCAACTCCATCCATCTGGAATTGGATCGTTCCCGTGGTCAGCACGCGACCATCGACGTCCGAAGTGACCGCAGCAGTGTAGGTGACACCTTGGCCCATCAGCAGGGATGTCTTGGAACTTTGCAGGGCGACCGCCCCGGAATCACGTACGACCGGCTGAACCAGCGATCCGGTGGCCGCTGGAGTCGTATCGTTACCGCTATAGTTGGCCGTAATCGTATGCGAGCCTTCTGTCAACGGATTCACCGTGAACGAGGCACGCCCCAGTATGTCGAGAGCGACCGGGTCTCCTTGATCAATCCCATCGACCTGGAACTGGACGGTTCCGGTTGTCAGCGGCTGACCATCCCCCGCAGAGACAATCGTCGCGGTATAGGTTGAGGAGTGATTGACGAGCACCGTTGAGACCGAACCGACCAGTGAAACCGTCGCTTCGTTCTGGATGACCAGATCATTATCGACTGAACCGCTGGACGAGTAGTTATTATCGCCGCTGTAGAGGCCCGTCAAATTGTTGTGGCCGACACTCCAGTTGCTCCAGACCAAGGTCGCAACCCCATCGACCAGTGTCGCATCGCCAAGTTTCACACCGTTATTGTAGAAGCCGACAGTCCCCGTCGGCGCGACGGTTCCGTCCGGATGTGTTACGGTGGCACTGAGGGTAATCGACTGACCGAAGGCACCCGTTGCGGGTGCTGATAGAACCACATCGGTGATCGCCTGCGTGACGGTCAGCGTCCCGGACACATAGTCGATCTGGTAGTTCGCGGTGACGGCACTATTGGCATCGATCGCGAAAAGTCCCGCACCTGTGACGCTGGACTCGACAGCAAAGTCTGGCAAGCTGGTGACTACGTTGGTGTCGTCACCATTGAGGAATCCACTGAAGGATCCACTGAAAGTGGATGGCTGTGAACCGTAGGTGATCGTTTGATTGTCGACGGTGTACGTCAAATGCGGCTTGCTCACGACAAACGATTGCAAGACGGGCGTCGCCGCGGCGTAATCCAGCCCACCCGGTTGCGACGCCTCGACCTCTACGGTACCCGTTCCGGTGATGATCAGGAGATTGTCATGCAAGATCGCGGGGCCCGATACGATACGGTAGAACACAGGAAGCCCCGATGACGCGGTCGCCTCGACGATGAATTGTGTACCCGGATAGGTCTGATTTTCCAGCGGTCCGAATGTCACCGTCTGTGAGCCCATCGCAACCACCTCGACCAGTGATCCCGCAGACGTTTTGTAATGCACCGCATCGGTGATGGAACCACTGTAGGTGGCAGTAATCAGATCATTGCCGGCTGGCAGACTGCTCGTCACGATGGAGGCTTGGCCATTTACCAAGTCGGCCATACCCAGTACTGTCCCGTCTGGAAGCGTGAACGTCACCGAACCGACCGCTGTCGATTGACTTAGGCCATCGATCGACACAGCGGCCGTCAAGGTCACTGTGTCACCAAAGCCGACCGAGGTACTTGAAGCGGTCACCGAAGTCTGCGTCGAATAATCCGTGTACTGGATGAGACCGAGCCCTAATCCACTCTGGCTGATCGAGGCGTTCTGACTATTCGAGAGATGCACGCCAAACAGCTGATTGGCTTGCCCGCTATTGGTCACATTCAGCGGAACCGAAATGGTTTTTGGTGCCGTGTCACCCGGCAGCCAGGTCAACGTCCCTTGGACAGGGACATAATCACCGTCGGCGCTCGTCGCCGTCGCATCCCATGTGGTGTAATCCACCGTCACCGGCGCGGTCAATGGTCCGGTCGTCGCCAGATATACGGAAAAATTCATGTTCGGAGGGTCACCCGCCCCGACCGGTTGAACGACAGTCTGTTGTACGGTGATTTGTGGCGGGCCCGCAAACAAGGGACCTGCAACGGCACCGGACAGTTTTTGGGACAATGCAGAATTCGTGTATTGACTCACCAGATCGTCCAGGTTGGCGAATCCACTTCCTACCAAACCAAGTTGTGTGGACAGATCGCCACTGGCGACGACGTAAGCCTTGGTCATCTGGTCCAGTGAGCTCTGTGTTCCATCAGCCGTTACGGAAGCAATATGGGCTAAAAATCCCTCAATCAGCCTCCCCCCCTTTTCGAGATCGACCGCTTCGAGATTCACGCCCGCTGCATTCGCGACTTTACCCAGCAAATAGCTCAGCACCGACTCTTGTCGTAACAGTCTCAGGCCGCCGCCTGTGGTATAAATCCAATCTGCGATCTCTTGATAGACCAGAACACACACCCGATCAAACGCTAGCGAACCGGGTTCGCCACTAACTAGGCTGGCAATCAATACGGTCAACGTATCAATGCTGAGCGAGGCTTGATAGGCGGCCCCCCCAGACGGATCTCCCGCAACTGCGGTGAGAAGCGAATTGTTAAAGCAAATCTGCGTCCCCAATGGCAATCCCATCGATGCATTGATATAGGCGGTTGCTTCCGCCTCTGTCAGATTCTTCGACCGCATCAGTGAATTGACTAAAGAGGTCAATGTCGTGATCACCTTGGCATCGTAAGGAGCCGTCGCGATCAGTCTGTTTGGCAGTCCGGTCGAAATATCGGTGCCACCACCAGCAACCAATTGCCCCTGATTCGTCCCGGCTGGCAGGGTTAAAAGAAACTCGCCGTTCGCTGTGGTCGTTGCCATCACTGCGGTTGACATATCAAGGAGGTATCCCGGATCATAGTAAACAAACCCGCCGTCAACTGGCCCGAAACCAAACCAGCTCCCAATTTCTTTACCAATAGCTTTAGCCCCACTAACGAGAGCATTTCCCGCACCCACGGCAACTGCGCCAACTATTGCCGCACCCATCGGAATCAATTTTTGCATTTGCCCATTAACGACCTCAAAATACACCGAGCCACCCGCGCCCAATGGAACGTAAACGGAAATTTTCGAAGGTCTTCCATCAGAATAATGGATAAATTCCAACGCGTACTCAGCGCCAGCGGATAGCTTAAAACCACTGCCTAAATCGATCGCCACCTTCGCGGTTCCCGACGCAATCAACTTAATCTGTTTATCACTAGGGGTTGCGGAAATGTACAGTTGAGCGTTTGCGTTCAGCGTCAAAAAGCTTCCTAAAGGCAAAATCAAATTGACATTGCCGGTCGCGTCAAGACGTTGGATCGATCCGTTGACGGCTTTTAAGCCGCTGCTGGTATACTTTTCCTTTATGAGCGGCAAACCAATAAATCCCCCCGTCAAAACGTTACTCCCGCGAGACCAATTTAAATTGGCAATCATTTCCGAATGCTTTCCGCCCAGTGATGCATTGACGGTGAGCCCTCCCATCATGATTGATATGTCACCGGTCAGGGTGAAATAGGCGGGAGTGGATCCCGCAGCCCTATGGTAAATGAAATGCAAATCCCCTTTGATTTTTGCACCCAAAAACTCAAATCCAACGATTTGCATAATATCGATTTCGATGAGATTCCCGTTGGAATCAAAAACGAAGTCATCGCCCGGCACACCGAAATCCAAGGAGATATCCGTTCCTGCAATCGTCAGCTTTGCCTGGCCCGTGACATGGAATCCGCCGTCTTTATAGTTGAAGAATAGGCCGATCCCGCTTGCCGTACTGAACTTGAATCCCGCGAAACTGATGTCTCCTTTAATGGCGACCTGAAATGAGTCCAGAGTACCGTTTTTAATCACCAGGCCAGGTGCATTGGTCGTACCGAACAATACGTCTAATTTGCCAACCACAGGGATCGTGACACGAGCACTTCCGGACATCGTGAACAGTGTTTGTTCAGGTTGTGCGGCATGATAAACGTAATACGGAAGACTGAATCCGAAAATGTTACGCGTCTTTTTCTCGAAGTAGGCGTTAACAGGCGCGGTGTATTGATAGTCAAGCACAAGTTTGTCTACGCCAAATGTGAAGCCTCCAAATCTGAAGTCGGCATTTACGGTAACGTGCATGTAGGTTAATTGGCCGTCGACGATGAGCAATCCGTAGTGAAGTTTATCCGTCAAAGGCTTGGTCTGGTCGCCGAAAGTCACGCTCAGATTGCCAATTTTAGGAATGTCAATCGTTGTTGATCCGCTTAATCCAAATTGATTTGTTGTCCTGAGCCAATCAAAGCTTAAACCGCTGTGAATTTTGGCAAACCCTAAGTCAAGGGTTGCTGTGGTGGTGATGTTGAGTTGTGTCAGCTCTCCGCGATCAATCACGAGGCCCGGAACGGCGGGAATGGTATTTTTCGTGCGTGGCTCAATTCTCGCTTGAGAACCAAAACCGACGGTCACCTTTGCGAAGGTTCCGATTCCGAGGGATGCCGCACCGCTAATTTCCCAGCGATCAGATCCTTTGGTGTAGACGAGCCCAAGGTTGTCGACACCAAAATCGAGTCCCTGGATAGTGACTGAGGCCGTGATATGCAAATTCAAATATTGCAATTGTGGGTCGCCGGCAGGGATACCGCTCGAATCGAGGTCAGGAGAGACGATCAACCCCGTACTGTAACTTCCATCGCTCTGTATTTCTCCAAAGGTGACTTGGCAACTGAGTACGTTCCGGATGGTCAGTCCGACACTCCCCGCGAGACTAAAGGCGGTTGTTTTGACGTCGTACTTAAATTGGAGTCCCGTCGTCGTAAAGGTTGCTGGCCCCATTTTGATGTTTGTGTCCAGCGTCATATCAATCGAAACGAGTTCCCCATTACTCAGCACCAGACCCGGGCTCCCCGCGAGTGTCACACTGACCGTCCCTTTCACGGCTTTCCCTGTCGTGTACGCTTGGAGCTTGGTTGTGTTCGAGGGAGCTGTTCGATAAAGACCTGCGGGTTGGTAAACGTTTTTTGTGTTGGTGTAGCCGTACTCGTAGAAATAATAAACCGTGTCAGGAAGCAGCGCGGTCCCTGCTCCATCGCGGATGACGGTCATTGCCCCATGGCCGAAGGTCACCCTCAGGTCGAGTATATTTGTAATGTTGATTCCGCAGCTGCCAATCAATGTGAACACAGAACCATTGGCCGCATACGTAAACTCAAGCCCCTTGGTATAGAATTTCACCGAACCGAATTGGAGGTCGGTGTCCAGGGTCATATCAAGTGAAACAAGAGACCCGCCAGAGATCACGAGTCCTGGGGATGCAGGAATAGGGATCTGCCACTTACCGCCAATCAATTTCGATTGATAAATCCGCTGAGTCGGTATTGCCGACAGTGGCGACACAGCGACCGCACTGACATCGGATGGGTAAAACCCGGCAGGGTAGGTGCCAGCCGGAAATACCTTTGAATTTTCAGTGTAATTCTGATTCGTTTGAAAGCTTGCCGAATAGTAAACATAGGTTTTATTCTCAGCGGAGATTAGTGGTTCACCGAAGCCATCCTTGGTGGTGTCAATTGCATACATTCCCGATCCATGATAATTTCCGTTAGCATCTACATATCCTTGTGGGTAGTAGTAATAGTTCGTACTGGAATTTTTGGCAAAGGGCTGTCTGCTGCCGTCAGTTGATAGGGTCTGTGCGGAACGTCCAAACGTAACTTGTGCGGAAATCTTCGTGCCAACTTCAATCCCAACAGTTCCACCCAGCGTGAAGAGGTCCGATTGAGAGTCGTAAGTGAACCGGAGTCCATAAGTATAGAATTTTGCCGAGCTGATGGTGATGGTGCTGTTGATCGTCATATCGAGCGAGATGAGTGATCCATCGGTGACGACCAACCCGGGCTTTTGTGGTCCGGTGATGGACGCGGCCAAAGGAATCGTCGCACTTGTCGCTGTGTAGTTTAAGACCAAATTTGTACCGATTTTAAAGTCAACCGATTGCGATTTTGTGACAACAGTCGCGGGATAGAAGCCGGCCTGATACACCCCCAGTTTTTTTGCTGCGATGCCGATTCCAAAGTTCTGGGTTAATGTCAGGCCATTCGGGAACCATTTATAAATCGTTCCGATTTTGATGAGATCGCCGAATCCGTCTTTTTGGACAGTTGTGGCTGCTGCCTGGAATTGAGCGGTCGAGATGGTGTTGCCAGAGACAGCGGTTGGGAACCATCCGGCCGAGTACAGGCCTGCAGGAAAGGTCAATGGACCATTGGTGAAGGGACTCGTTAACAGCACCCCGTTGTTGTAGTACACGTAAGAAGCATTCGTGGAGATGTTGACGCCGAAGCCATCGAGAGTCACGTTTTGAGGGGTCGCACTGAGCCCTGTTGGGTAGAAGCCTGGATTGTACACCGTCGTTGTATCGTACGTTTTTCCACTCGTGGTGAAAGCGTTTCGCAGTTTAAAGCTTGCTGGATAATAGTTGTAATTTCCAGCGGTGACAGCGTTTCCAAAACCATCGCGTGTGATGGTTTCACCGATCTGCCCGAAGGTGACCGACAGACCACCGATCGATTTAATGCTGACCCCAACAG